>DATHFS010000399.1:0-8626 GCA_035317975.1 Cyclobacteriaceae bacterium
ATGAACGCTTCAAACGCCCAACGCGAGGCCATGAATTCCCCCATCAGGGGGATGCCCTTGGGAGCACCGACTTTGGGATTGAACTTGTCGAACGGGATCACTACCCCGCTTAGCAGCAGTTGCGGAATGATCAGGATCGGAATAAGAATATAAATGGTCACCGCCGAATCAAATGCAGATGAAATATTTAACCCAAGTAAATTGGCAAAGCAGGAACAGGAAAATAAAATAAGAAAATAACGGATTTCGGTCATCGGGATCTGGAGTATCCAATTTCCAACCAGCGTAAAGGTGAGCGTCTGGATGGCCGACAACGAAAATAAAACCAGGATTTTGGAAATGAGGTAGCTGCTGCGGCTCAAATGCAGGTATCGTTCACGTTTCAATATTTTGCGGTCGCGGAATATTTCCTCCGCACTGACAATGAGTCCCACAAACAAGGCCACCACCACGCTCATGAAAAAATAAACGGGAATGTCGTCGTTATGATAAAAGCTGTAGGTGGGATGATCCATCTCAATCGTGTCATAGAATTTGACAAAATAGGCCATGAACAGCGCCAATACCGGGGAGAGAAAAAGGTTGATGACCATGTATTGCCCGTTGGCGAGCTTGGAAAGGACATCGCGAATAGAAAAAATATGGAGTTGCTTGAACCAGCCCGGGATTTGCTGCGTCACCGGCAACGGGTCATCGACCTGGACCACCTTTGGCACCTTGATCCTCTGTTTGAAATACTGGTACCATTGGCCCGGTGAAATTTTACGAACGTGGGTAAACCTTCCAAACTCATTGACTACCCGCGTTTCAATGATATTAAAAACCTGCTCCGGATTGATATTGCCACATTCGGGACAAGCCCCCGGCGTCTTATTGGCCGCATTAATGATTTCCTGAAAATAGACCACGGATTCAACCGGATTGCCGTAATAAATCTGAAATCCCCCGACATCCAGGATAATCAGCGTATCAAACATTTTAAAAATATCGGAGGAGGGTTGGTGGATCACAACAAAGACCATCTTGCCGCGAAGGGCCAGTTCCTTAAGGAGGTCCATGATGTTTTCTGAATCGCGTGAGGAAAGTCCGGAAGTAGGCTCATCCACAAAAAGCACGGTGGGTTCGCGAAGCAATTCCAATCCGATGTTGAGCCGCTTGCGCTGTCCCCCGCTGATGATCTTTTGCAAGGGGGATCCTACCTTCAGATTTCGGGTTTCCGACAGCCCCAGATTCTGCAACACGTTCTGTACCAGCTCTGCTATCTCCTCCTTGGAATAGTGGCCAAAACAAAGACGCGCGGCATAATACAGGTTTTCAAAAACCGTTAAGTCTTCGATGAGCAAATCATCCTGAGGGATGAACCCGACAATACCTTCAATTTTTTCAGCCTCCTTGTGAACGTCGATGCCATTGATCAGCACCCTGCCGCTGGAAGGTTTATCCGTGCCGTTCAGGACATTGAGCATGGTGGACTTGCCCGAGCCGCTCGCTCCCATCAGCCCGATTAATTTTCCGCCATGTTCTGCAATATTTATATTTTGCAGGCCGGCCCTTCCGGTCCTGAAGTGAAAGAATACGTGCTCGGCGACGAACGAGATCTCCTTTTGATTTTCCTCCACCAGGAATTTACCGACTACATCGCTGTAGTAAATCGGCTCAATCTTATTGCCCCGGATCGTGCTGCCGGTTGGAAAGACATCAACCTTCCGGCTCTTGAGGGACACTCCATTGAGGGTGAGAGTGGTAATACCGAGGTACTTGATAAAGTACGTTTCAATATCCTGCAGCCGAAGAATAGCAATCAGGCCCGTCAGGTTTTTTGCAACGATCCTCGGGCCGGGATGCTGGATGCCATCCGAGCCCTCATCGATGATCAAGATACTCTTCTGCATCAATTCTTCAATGTCCTGACCATGTACAAAGGCCCGCATGGCCTGCAAGTCTTTCAACGGAATTTTGAGCGCCTCGCCAATGTAGAAGATCAGGTTGCCTTGCCGTTCTGAAATCTGTCCTTCTGCAAAAACAAGTTCAATGATCTTCAATACCAGCACGGCCTTTTGTTGCATGGTCAGTGCCTGGTTCACTTTTTTGGAGATCTGCATGATCTGCGCCCAGTCATCGACAAACTGGGCCGTTTCTTCGTCGACGTTGCTCAGCTCCTGGCTGGCGGGCGCCATGCGTTTGCTTACTTTAGAGAAATCGTCGAAAAGCTGGAGGTAATACCGGATCGCTTCCTGATTCAAATGCAATGCCAGGAAATCCTTGATGTTGGTTCGCTCGTCCTCGGTAATTCTTTCCTTCGCAACAATTGCGAAAAGCTGGACAATGGCCTTAAGTAGTTCTTCACTCATTTAGCTTGCATTACCGGTTCCGGCCACAAAGACACTAAGACCTGCCTACGCGAGGCGCTCTGACTACGCTGAGGCAGCTTCGTCAGACAAAGTTCGGCAGGCAGGCACTAAATTCTTAAATTTTGTGCCTGGTTAGCTTTCATATTCTCCACCCTATGGCAGGGATACATCACCTAACGTACAACTAAAAAAAATCTTTGTGTCTTAGTGGCAAATTGCCGCTTAAAGTAGCTAAAAAATGACATCCCTTGAAGTTTGAGAAGGAATATGTTTAGCGTTGAGTCCTGAGAGATAGCGGTGGACTAACGACTAGCTCACCCAATGCGTTTGCCGATGAGTTCAGCCAGGATCAGCAAGCTTTCCCGAAGGTACTCATCGTCAACTTTTTGAAGGTCGTTGGGCGGCAATCCTTCTTTGGAAACTTTGACATTGAGTTTGTCGAACAAGGCTTTCTTTTTTTCAGCCTCGGCTATTTCCCCCCGTCGTTTTGCCTCGTTGAGGGAGATCGTCGTCTGTCCCAGGTTCTTTTTCAATTCCTCCGTTTCGACCATGTATTTTTTAAGGTTGGCATCGGACTTTACTCTTTCCTGATAGGACTTGAGCAGGCTGGTGATCACCTTATCATTCACATCCGTAGTCTTTTGAAAGGGCGTACTTCTGATGACATCCCAGGGCAAGGCGCTGGGCGTCGAACTTTCTCCATACTGATTGGGTTCCAGGGCAGAGGGTAACTTGATATCCGGAGTCACTCCCTTGTGCTGGGTACTGCTGCCGGTAACCCGGTAAAATTTCTGGAAGGTAAGCTTAAGCTCACCCACTCTTTCGCTGTTGGTAATGATCTTGTTGAGGTCTATTACCGACTGTACAGTTCCTTTGCCAAACGTCGACTCGCCGACGATGACGCCGCGTTGATAATCCTGTATAGCTCCGGCAAATATTTCGGACGCCGAGGCGCTGAACCGGTTGGTCAGGATTACAAGGGGTCCACTATAAGTAACCTGTTTGTCATCATCGGCAAGAACATCAATCTTGCCGGCGGACGTTTTCACTTGCACGACCGGCCCTTCCTTGATAAACAAGCCCGTCAGATCAATCGCTTCGGCCAGCGAACCTCCCCCGTTATTCCGCAGATCAATGACGAGTCCGTCAATTCCTTCCTCCTGAAGTTCGCCGATCAGCCGTTTGACATCCCGCGTGGTGCTGACGTAGTTCGGGTCGCCCTTTTGGTAGGCGTCAAAATCCATATAAAAGGTGGGTAATACGATGACACCGAACTTCCCGTTCTTTCCATTCACCTGGTAATTGATCGTACTTTTTTTTGCCGCCTGGTCTTCTAATTTTATTTTATCGCGTACAAATACCATTTCCTGAGAGGCTCCATTCACCCCGGTGGCAGCCGGTAAGACCTGCAGCCGTACGGTCGTCCCCTTGGGGCCCTTGATCAACTTGACTACTTCATCGATGCGCCAGCCGACTACGTCGACCATTTCACCACTATGGCCCTGGGCCACGCCGGTGATCAGGTCATTGACATACAATTTGTTGGATTTCTCTGCAGGACCTCCTGATAAGATCTTGACCACCTTAGTAAAATCGTTTTCGGTTTGCAATTGGGCCCCGATGCCTTCCAGGGAAAGGCTCATCTGTTGCTTAAAGAGATCAGCGGATTTCGGCGAAAAATAATTGGTATGCGGATCGTAGGCCTCCGCAATACAATTCATGTAAATGCTAAACACATCTTCGCTGTTAAACTGGCTAAACGACTTGATAAACCGATCATAGCGTTTTTTGATCGTGTCCTTTATTTCTTCCGGCTTCTTCCCCGCCAATTTTAAACTCAATTCCTGGTTCTTGATGACTTTTCTCCAGACATCATTCAATGCCGCTACATCCCGTGCCCAGGGCTCATGGTCCCGGTCCGTTTCGTAATACTCGTCGACCGTATAGTCAAAATCCTGGTTGACGAGGTTGGTCATGACATAGTCCATCCTTTCCTGGTACCGCTTGCGAAACACATTATAAATGTCAAAGGCCAGGTCGACATTTTCACTGTTGGTATAGTCATCAATGGCAAACCGGTACTTCTCGAAGCTCTTTACATCCGATGCCAGGAAATAGGTTTTGTTGTTGTCCAGCTCCTTTAAGTAACTTTCCAGGATAGCAGAAGACAACGAATCATTGAGTTTTATTTTCCGGTAATGTCTTTCATTGAGAATGGACGCAATCACCCTGGCCTCTCTCCCGTAAATCGGCTTCGCTTTGAGTGAAAGGGTATCGTATGCATATCCAAAAGAGGAAGTAACGGTCAGAACGGTCAAAATCCCCAGCACAAAAATCTTCTTCATAATGCGTGTTTTAGTATCGTAAACGGTTTTCCCGGGAAGGAGCTGCCAAAATTATGCCAACGGTAGCGGTCAGGCTACTTTGTCATAGTCAAATTCAGCGAGGAATTTTCTGGCTTCTTCTACACTTCGAAATTCGTAGAATTTTTTGCCCTCTACGCTGGAAAGGATCTCAATCCGGATCACCTCGATATCCTTGATCGTCTTTTTAGATCGGGGCTTCATGGACTTGTAATCCGCGACTTCCTTTCGGGATATGTGGAATTGGGTTGCGCGGATGTTCTTGCAATAGGAACATTGATAGTTCTTCAATAGTTCTTTCGGTGAGCCGTCATCATGCCGCTCGATGATCTCCTCCTTGACCACCCTCATGGTATAAAATCCACAGTTATTGCAGCGAAGGGCTGTTAAATGACCCTCGTATTTCTCAATGAGAAGGTCTCCCGATTTTTCATCCAACCAGACGTCATAGTCGATGGAAAATATATTTTCTTCCGCTTGCATGCCCTCATGCAAGTGCACATCTTCTTCATCTTCACTCAGGAGCCGCATTTTGTGTCCGGTCTTTGGATTGATGCGGGGCATATAGCGCCACTTCCTGAGTTTGGCGTCCAGTTTCGTTGGATAGTAATAGTCCAGGATAAGGGAAGCAATGTAGGCTACAAGTGTCGCCCCCGCGATGGAGAAAAATATCCTCACGTAAAACCAAACGCCAAAGTCCGTGAATTTGTCTTTCCCGTAGGTATTGATCCAGAAGGCAAAAGCCAGACCCAGGCACAAAAACACATACTTGTACCAACGGATTTCATTGGAATTAATATAATCATACTTCTTCTTGAAATCGGTGATGAGGGATACCCGAAGATGATGGATCAGGTAAACAGCGATGCCCAAAGCAAGTGCAACAATAGCTCCAATGGCCATGTTCGTGTTCCAGGCATCCATAAAGGATTTGAAATTCTCCATATCTTATTATCCGCTAACTTTTATTAAAGGTACCATTTATCCGCGAAAATTAAGTAGAAAAACGATTGTTTCCAGAGGATTGTTTCCCGCAGATCTCGCAGATTTACGCTGAGTGAATTCTGCGCGAGACTTCGTCAAGGCCTCGTCTGCTAACGCTACGCTTCAGTGCAGGCGTAGGGAAACTACGGGAAATTTTCTGTGCAACTCTGCGCGCCGTCGCCAAGGCTTATCTGTTAACGTTAGCTTCAGCGCAGGTGTATCGAAACTACTGAAAATTTTCTGTGCAACTCCGCGCGATCCTACTTCGCCAACGCTTCGTCTGCCAACGCTATTCTTCAGCGCAGGCGCACAGACACTACGGGAAATTTCCTGCGTAAATCAGCGAAATCTGCGGGAAACCAATCCGCACTCGCGTTTCAAAAAGGCCCAAAAAACCGTCAAAACAAGCTTTATTAAATAATTGTACAATATTGCACTCATTATATTGCATTTATCAAGTAATTGTAACTATCATTGTGTAATAATACACAACACACTATGAGCAATTTTGAACGTAAAAAACTTGAACTGGACCTCAGAAATTTTGCAGCACGGAATTTTGAGAGCCCAAGTAATTGTAGAAACATAGATCAGATAAGATTCTATGTCAGGGAGTTATGCCTAAAGATCGAAGAGTATGAGAGTCGCTTCAATTTTGTGCCCAGTTCTGCCTATTCTTTGCTGGCCCAGTACAATCTTGTGCAAAATCAACTGATCCGGGTGGAGTTCAGAAAGGCATACCAGTAGTATTTATGCGGTATGTCCCCTCCCCTATCACTATTAAGTACGACTTTGTCTACAGCGCCACAGCTAATAAATCGGGACGGATGCAGTATCACAGGATCAGGCCTGGCTTAAGTAAACTGCGGATCAGCCGGACCGAGTTCATCAAGGCTTACAATGATACCCCCATCGTCGCCCTGCGCCCGGTACAACAAGCCGGCCAGGAGGCGGTCTTTCAGCTGGAATTCTACATTTAATCAGAATTTACAGAATTATAGAATTGTAGAATTTAGGGATTGCATGATTGTCATGAACCAATGATTAGGTCGGTGTGCAGGGAATTTGTGGATATGGCGAGCCAAACAATAATCAGTGTAATCTGCTAAATCCCTGCCTACGCGAGGCGCTCTGACTACGCTGAGGCAGCTTCGTCAGACAAACTTCGGCAGGCGGGCATTTGATTTGCGATCGGACACGGAATGGGGATCGAGGCTGCGAATGAGATCTGCCTTCACCGGGATAATGCTAACCGGCTGCTTTCCAATAGATACATTGGTTACACCTCAACTAAAATATTCCCTTTTAAAGTCCCGGTTTTTTTTAGTTGCTTCGCATTTTATGGATATCCCCTACATGCAAACACCGGAGTCACTTCAATTAGTAGCCGAATTCCATCGTACGTTCAAGCACCCCGTTTTGGCTGAGCCAACGATTCCTGATGAAAAACGTACCAGGTTACGGGTAGATCTGCTCGCGGAAGAGTTGAAAGAGCTGGAAGATTCCATCGGCGCGAAAGACATCGTAGGGATTGCCGATGCATTGTGCGACATTCAATATGTCCTATCCGGCGCTATCCTGGAATTTGGGCTGGGAGAAAAATTCAAAGCGCTTTTTGAAGAGGTGCAGCGGTCCAACATGAGCAAGGCCTGTACCTCCGAAGAGGAGGCCATCAGCACCGTGCAATATTATAAGGACAAAGACGGCACAGCATGCTATTATAAGAAGGAAGGCAATCGCTGGCTGGTGTACAGGACGTCCGACAATAAAACCATCAAATCGATCAACTACTCTCCCGCCAATCTGGAACACATACTCAATGAACCAACCTGATGAAAAATCACCTCCCCGGTATTCTCCAAATTCTGACATTCTGTAAATTCTGATCAAGATGATAAAGAATTTTGTTGAAGAATTGCGCTGGAGAGGGATGATCCACGACTTCATGCCGGGTACGGAGGAGACGCTGAACAAGGAAATGACGGCGGGCTATATTGGCTTTGACCCCACGGCGGATTCATTGCACATTGGAAGCCTTGTCCAGATCATGACCCTGGTTCATTATCAACGCTGCGGACATAAGCCGATTGCCCTGATCGGCGGCGCAACGGGCATGGTTGGCGACCCTTCAGGAAAGTCCGACGAGCGCAATCTGCTTTCAGAAGAATTGCTTGTTCACAACGTAGCGTGCGTGAAAGGCCAGCTCGAAAAATTCCTGGACTTCACCGGTGGCCTGCGGGCGGCAGAGATGGTCAACAATTACGATTGGTTTAAGGAATTCCGTTTCCTGGATTTCATCCGTGACGTCGGCAAGCACATGTCGGTCAATTATATGATGGCAAAAGATTCCGTCCAGAGAAGGTTGGAGACGGGCCTGTCGTTTACGGAATTCACCTACCAACTTGTCCAGGGCTATGACTTCTACTGGCTTTACAAAAACAAAAACTGCAGGCTGCAGATGGGGGGTTCGGACCAGTGGGGAAATATCGTCACCGGAACGGAATTGATCCGGCGGCTGGCGGGCGGGGATGCTTTTGCGTTGACGACGCCCCTTATAAAAAAGGCGGACGGAACCAAATTCGGCAAGACCGAACAGGGCAATGTATGGCTCGATCCGAAAAAAACTTCGCCTTATCATTTTTATCAATACTGGCTGAACGCATCGGATGAAGATGCTATCGACTTTATGAAGATCTTCACCCTCGCTTCAAGAGAGGAGATTGAAGCGTTGTCCGGTGAGCATGGGAAGGCGCCTCACCTTCGAAAGCTTCAGGTAGAATTAGCGAAGGATATTACCATCCGCGTCCATTCGGTCAAGGACTATGAAATGGCGCTAAAGGCTTCGGGAATCCTCTTTGGAAATTCAGTGACCGAGGATCTTCAAACCCTGGACGAATCCACCCTCCTTTCCGTTTTTGAAGGGGTCCC
>DATHFS010000400.1:0-2600 GCA_035317975.1 Cyclobacteriaceae bacterium
AATAGTGATCCGGTTCCCTTTCATGAACTGGTCCGGATGGTCGCCACGGCGCGCATCGTTATGCCGAAAGCAGCGGTACGCTTGTCGGCGGGAAGATTAAAACTGTCCATCGCGGAACAAGCCATGTGTTTTCTGGCCGGGGCCAATTCTATCTTTGCCGGTGACAAACTGTTGACGACACCAAATCCGGAATATTCCGAGGACATGGAAATGTTTGACATTCTCGGGTTAACCCCCAAGGCTGCATTCGCTGATCGGGAAAGCTCGGTTTCCCGTCATGAGTAACCATCCAATGGATGATCGCCTGTCGCAATCCCTGGAGCGGCGAATTGCTTCCCATAGCTTGCGCACCCTCTCGCTGGATCGCGCCCCGGTTGACTTTTACTCCAACGACTATCTCGGAATAGCAACGTATGGATTGCCGCTTCCTTATGGAGAAAGCCCAACGGAAGTACAAAGGCCAGGGTCTTCGGGATCGCGCCTGTTGTCCGGTAACTATCAGGCCATCGAGGAACTGGAGGAATACGCTGCCGATTTTCACCGTACGGAAGCCGCACTGGTGTTCAATTCCGGTTATGATGCCAATCTCGGTTTGTTGGCGTGCATTGCGTCGAAGGAATCCGGGATTTTATATGATGAACTCTGTCATGCCAGTATACTGGACGGGATACGCCTGAGTTATGCAGGCACAAAACTCAAGTTTGCCCACAATGATCTGAACGACCTGGAGAAAAAACTGCAGGGATTGACCGGCACATCCATCATCATTGTCGCAGAGTCGGTCTATTCCATGGACGGGGATTGGGCTCCCCTGCAGGAGCTGGTTCAACTTGCCTCCCGCTATGGCGCCATGCTGATCATTGATGAAGCCCATGCTACCGGGATATGGGGCGACCAAGGGAAAGGATTAGTTCAGCACCTGAAATTAGAAAAGGAGGTGTACGCCAGGATTCACACCTTCGGTAAAGCCATGGGAGGTCATGGGGCAGCGGTTGTGGGAAGCCATATATTAAAGGAGTACCTGATCAATTTTGCGCGATCGTTTATTTACACGACCGCCTTGCCGCCACACACGGTTAATTTTGTAAGACAGGTCTACGAATACTTCAGCAGTCCTTCCTTTTCAAATAAGCCGCTGCATGATTTGATCACTCATTTTAACAAACGGCTGGAAAAAAGCCCGCTACCCGGATGGAAAAAAAAAGGTTCGGCCATTCAGTCTGTGGTGATCGGTGATCCCCTGAAAGCGAAAGCGGCGGCGGCAGCGGCCGTAAACGCAGGCATGCAGGTGAATGCGATTGTACATCCCTCTGTAGCAAAAGGGACGGAGAGGCTCCGAATCTGCCTGCACGCCTTCAATACGTCAGGGCAAGTCGATGAGCTGATCCGGGTTTTAGAGAAATGCCTATGAGAAAGGCAATCGCGATTATGGGCATTCATACCGGAATTGGAAAGACCATTGTCTCCGCGATCCTGGCAGAAGGGCTGCAGGCCGACTATTGGAAGCCCGTGCAAGCCGGTGATTTGCAAAATAGCGATTCAAAAAAAGTAAAGTCTCTCCTTAGTAATACGAAGAGTACCGTGCACCCCGAGGCAGTGCGATTGAATCATCCGCTGTCGCCACATGAGGCGGCCCGTTTGGATGGCGTGGAAATAAATTTCGAGTTGATGGTCTGGCCAAAAACGCCCCGCTATCTGTTGGTGGAAACCGCGGGGGGCGTGATGTCGCCCATTAACGATGAAGCGACTATGGTTGATTTTGTTTCATTTTACAACTTGCCGGTGGTGCTGGTTGTGCGACACTACCTGGGTAGCATCAACCATACCCTGATGAGTATCGATGTGTTGAAAGGTAGAGAAATAAAGGTGCTGGGGTTGATCATCAGCGGCCATCCGAATCCGGCCTCCCAGTCCTTCATTTCGGCCTATTCTCGCGTGCCCATTTTAGCCCAACTGCCAGAAATGCCTGTTATCAGCGCCTCTTCCGTCAGGGAAGTTGCCCATACGCATCGCACGTCGCTTCAAACGGTTTTGGAATATGCCAACGCTTAAGCAACGGGACCGCGATGTCGTCTGGCATCCGTACACACCCATGAAGATCTGGCCGGAAGCGATCGCCATTACGCGCGGAGAAGGCGTGTATTTATATGATGAAGAGGGAAATAAATATATCGATGCCATTTCTTCGTGGTGGGTCAATTTACACGGGCATTCGCATCCCTACATTGCCCAAAAGGTCAGTGAACAATTTCAATCATTAGAGCATTGTATTTTTGCCGGATTTACACATGCGCCGGCAATTGCGTTAGCGGAACGATTATTGAAAATTGTTCCGGGTAAGTTGGGCCGGGTATTTTATTCGGACAACGGATCCACGGCCGTAGAAGTGGCCATCAAGATGGCGCTCCAATTCTGGAGTAACCGGAACAACCCTCGCCGGACCCGCTTGATTGCGCTCGAATCCGCGTATCACGGCGATACATTTGGTGCGATGTCTGTCAGCGAGCGAAGCGGCTTTACCGATGCATTTGGTTCCTTTCTATTCGATGTTGATCGTATCCCTTTTCCTACTCCATCAAAAAAGGACGAAAGTCTTTTCA
>DATHFS010000401.1:0-4582 GCA_035317975.1 Cyclobacteriaceae bacterium
TACCCCCGCATCTTTGAATGAAGAAGGTTGTCCTGTAGTGGGCAAGCTTCCCAGGTACATGGCTACCTGGGGCTTGATCGCATTCAAATCAATTTTACCAACCAGTATGAAGGTGAACCCATTAGCATTGCCGAACCGCTCTTTGTAAATCGCGAGCACACGTCCTTCATCCACCTTTGTAAATGTCGCTGCACTTGGAATTTTAGGTGCACGGGGATGATTGTTATACGTGATCCTGAGTACCGAGTCGCGGAATACGACTTGAGGATCAGACAACTGGTTCTGATACAACGACTGCTGTTTGGAGATGAAGGACTTGAAAAGCTCATCGTCTTTACGGGGCTGCGTAAAGTACAAGTACGTGAGCTGGAGCATCGCTTCCACATCGGTGGCACTGCTTTGACCGCTGACACTTTCAGAAAGGGTACCGATCGCGGGCGTAACATTCGCCTGCTTGCCGGCGAGCACTTTTCTGAGGTCGGTGGGGGAGAATTGACCTACTCCCATCTGACTGACCGCTTGTGACGCAAATTCTGCATTGTAGCGATCTTCGGTGCCATATAAAAATTGCCCGCCGAAACGGAAGCCTGACATCACCACCTGGTCGTTCTTGAAATCGGTCGATTTCAGAATGACCCGTACACCGTTACTCAGGTTCAGTTCAGTATACCCGGCCTCTTTATTTTCTTTTTCAGATACGATCTTCCCGGGAACGGGAGGAGCAGCAAGCAAGCTCGACGCTACTGCTGTTTCTTCATACGCTTTCATCTCCGTCCTGGCCGCATTGTCAACATACCCGAGCAATTGCTCCGGAGTAGGGATGGCAAAGTCAACTTTTTCGGGACTGGTCAGGGCCACCAGTTTGTTTCCGCTGGAAGGGATCGTTTTTGCGGCGTATTGGTTAACTTCTTCCAGAGTAATTCCTTCCAGGAATTGCTGGTGATAGGCGTATTCCTTTTCAATTCCCGGGATGGGTTCTTTCGTAAGGAAGTTGCGGATCAGTTCGTCCGCCAATTGATCCGATTCGGTTTTATCGCGCTCGTTGTTTGCCTGCTCATACACTTTAATAAGATTCTTCTTGGTCCGGTCCAGTTCCGATGCTGTAAATCCAAATTTTCGGGCGCGTTCGTCCTCTTGTACAAGGGCCGCAATGGCCGGCTCCACACCTGCTTTGCCGATTAAGGCAAATGAATTGAAGGCTTCAAAACCGCGGATGAAACCACTCACGTTGCTTCCCCCGAACACAAAGGGAGGATCTGATTTTTGGGTGAGTTCCTGTAAACGCATGCCCAGCATGGATTGAAACAGGCCCTTAACAATGTCATCCCGGTAATCGCCTATCGTAGTTGCTACTTTCGCTTTCGCAAAGGGATAATAGATCCGGACGACCGAATTGGTTGCTTCCTTGTCTGTCAGGACCAACGCTTCGGATTTTTGCCGCGCAGGGATTTCTGAAAGGGCACGGGCTCTTTCGTTGACAGGATTTTTTAGTTTTTCAAAGTGGGCTTTCACCAGCTTTTCCGCTTCCGTGGGATCAACATCGCCCACGACCACTACGGCCATGAGATCAGGGCGATACCAGTCTTTATAAAAGCGTTTGACAACGTCATAGGGGAATGATTTTAGAGTTTCCTCCTTGCCGATAGGGAGCCGTTGGGCGTATTTGGATCCATCGAACAATTTTGGAAAGAGCACCTTGTTCATCCGGTCATTGGCCCCCTTGCCCAGGCGCGATTCTTCGAGCACCACACCTCGTTCTTTGTCGATCTCCGTATTTTCAAAAGCAACGGTGCTGGCCCAATCTTCCAGTACCAACATTCCTTTTTCAAGATTTTCCTTTTTGTCGATAGGGATCGGTAATATATAGACCGTCTCGTCAAAACTCGTGTAGGCGTTCAGGTCGGCACCAAATTTTACGCCCATGAGCTGTAAAAATGATACCAGTTCATTTTTCTTGAAATTTTTCGAACCATTAAAACCCATATGCTCCGTAAAATGGGCGAGGCCGCGCTGGTCGTCATCTTCGAGAATGGAACCGGCATTGACCGCCAGCCGGAGTTCAACCTTTTGTTCCGGTTTGGTATTCTTCCGGATGTAATAGGTGAGCCCGTTAGACAGTTTTCCAATATGGACAGCGGGCGTAACAGGAAGCGGGTCGGTCACGTGAGCCTGACCAAAGGCCGTTAGGCTCACGAGATAAAACAGGGCGGCGCAGCAGAGGTTCAATCTTTTCAAAATGCGGAACTTCATACAGGGTGGGATTTGATGGTTACGAAGTTTCCAAGCTACCAAAATATTCTGAATTGGTAATTGCCATGGCCTGAAGGCTGTCGCAATTCAGGCCTGCAACCAATTCCCTATCTTTCGCGGGCATGGTACGCCCGAAAAAATCCCTTGGTCAGCACTTTCTCAAAGACCACAACATCGCGATGAAAATAGTCGATGCACTTGGATCCTCCGCATTGCCGGTGGTTGAGATCGGTCCGGGTACGGGAGTGTTAACTCAGTTTTTGCTTAAACGGAAAGACAGATCGCTCACCCTGGTAGAGATTGACCGCGATTCCGTTGCCTATCTTCGGAAACAGTACCCCCTCCTTCACGAGCGGATCATCGAAGGCGATTTTTTGGAATTGGATTTGGCCCGCCTTGTGGCTGGGGATTTCGTCATTATCGGCAATTTCCCGTACAATATTTCTTCCCAGATATTTTTTAAGGTCCTCGATCACCGGCACCAGGTAAGGGAGGTCGTATCCATGCTTCAAAAAGAAGTAGCGGAACGGATTGCCGCTCCTCACGGAAATAAAACCTATGGCATCTTAAGCGTTTTGTTACAAGCGTACTACGACATCGAGTTGTTGTTCACTGTTCCACCGGGGGTTTTCTTTCCACCGCCCAAGGTAATGTCGGCCGTGATCCGGTTGCGGAGGAATAAAAGGGAGCACCTTGATTGCGATGAAAACCTTTTCCCGAAAGTAGTGAAGCAGGCATTTCAAATGCGCCGCAAAACCTTGCGCAATGCACTGAAAAGCCTAAATTTGCCACCTTCCATATCGGCATTGGCCTTGTTCGACAAGCGAGCAGAGCAATTGGCAGTTCAGGAATTTATTGCATTGACCCGTTTAATAGAGCAGTCTCGTGAAGAAGTCCGCCCCATTTGAGCTAACCATAGAGTTTCGCGATCGTTTCCAGCAGGCGCTGAATGATCGCGATGCCAAGTTCATCAGGGAAAGCCTGGAGGATGCCAATCCCGCCGACATTACCAGTTTGTTATACGAGTTCAACAGCGAAGAGTCAAAGTATGTTCTGGATATGTTGCCGATGGAGGTGCGTTCGCAGATTATCAACGACCTCGATAGCGACACCCGGAAGGGTTTCCTGAAAGTTTACGCCCATCAGGAATTAGCTGACATTGTCAACCAGCTTGATTCGGATGACGCAGCCGATATTCTCAATGAACTTCCCGTCAAGCAAAGTGAGGAAGTCCTTGCCGGACTTGATCCGCTTCTTCGTTCGCAAGTGATTGACCTTCTCCGGTACGATGACCATGTGGCGGGGGGGATCATGGCCAAGGAATTGATCAAGGCACGGGATACCTGGACAGTGGTTCAGTGCGTGGATGAAATCCGCAAGCAGGCGGAGAATGTGAGTAAGTTTTATGCAGTTTATGTTGTCGATGAGAACGACAAGCTCCTCGGCCGTGTGGCGCTGCAAAAACTGATCCTTTCGGACCCGAAGACCCTCGTAAAAGACATTTATGATGAAGATGAGGTGGTGGCCCAGACACACATGGAAGACCGGGAAGTGGCGGAAATCATGAAACGGTATGACCTGGAATCCATACTGGTGGTGAACGTGCACGGTCAGCTCGTCGGGAGGATCACCATTGATGACGTCGTCGATGTGATCACAGAGCAAGCCGAAGAAGACCGTCAACTGATGTCCGGTATTACCGAAGACGTGGAGGAGGATGACAGCGTTTGGAGAAATACCCGGGCCCGGTTGCCTTGGTTGATGATTGGAATTTGCGGCGGTATGATGAGCGCGCGGTTCATGGGTTTTTTTGAAATGGAAATTTCAAAACTGACAGCCATCGCTTTCTTTGTTCCTTTGATTCAGGCCACGGGGGGCAATGTCGGGATCCAATCTTCTTCCTTGGTAGTGCAAAGTCTTGTCAATCCTGGTTTTGTGGATGAAGGCCTTTGGAAGAGGCTTGCCAAGGTCTTCCGTGTAGCGTTGCTCAATGGCTTTTTTTTGGCGGCTATCGTATTTGCCGTCACGTGGGTGGTTTTCAGAAATGAACGGTTGAATCTGGTTGTGTCAATGGCGCTGTTCTGTGTGGTGCTTTTTGCGTCTTTTATTGGAACGGTCACGCCATTGATCCTCAACAGGTTCGGATTTAACCCGGCCCTCGCTTCCGGACCCTTTATTACAACTACAAACGACCTTTTGGGAATCGCAATTTACTTTTTGACTATTCATTTGCTACTTTGAGTCTGTTTTTGGATCAATCGAGGGATACAGACGGATGTAAGATTGATCAGTAAAATGACGGTATCCGCCGGTTACTTTGCTATACCTTTGT
>DATHFS010000402.1:0-3788 GCA_035317975.1 Cyclobacteriaceae bacterium
GAATGACTCTGTAATTGTTCCTAAATAGGGACAAAAAGAGACTTCCTGTTTTGCGGCCCTTTGACCTGTTTCCCTACGTTCCGTACTAGTCATCAGGCTGCCGCCCAAAAAAACTTTCACCCTGACCATCAACCAGTTGCAAATTAAAAAAATATATGTTTAAACATATATTTAATTTTGGCGTTCTAACCATACATCAAACGAAAACCTAACTATTTATGAAAAAAATCAATGCACTCGTGATTGCTATGTTGGTGGCCGGCGCAGCATTTGCTCAGGCCAGTTGGTCAGCGGACAAAGTCCACTCTACAGTCGGTTTCAATGCTACCCATTTGGTAGTCAGTGAAGTTTCAGGAGCCTTCAAAGATTATGATGTTAAAGTCTCCAGCACGGCAGACGACTTTAGCGGAGCCGATGTAGAATTTACTGCAAAAGTAGGTTCTATTTCGACCGGCGACGAAAAGCGGGACGGCCATTTAAAGTCCGATGATTTCTTTAATGCAGAGAAATACCCTGAACTGAAGTTCAAAGGCAAGCTGGTAAAGAGTGGTGGCAAATATATCCTGAAAGGCGACCTCACGATCCGGGATGTAACCAAACCTGCATCATTTGATGTTACGTACGGCGGCACCGTAAAAGCTTTTGGCGGAACAAGAGCTGGTTTCAAATTATCAGGAAAAGTGGATCGCTTCGCCTATAATCTGAAATGGGACAAAGCGCTTGATGCCGGCGGACTCGTTGTTGGCAAGGAAGTTGAAATCGTTTGTAAAGTCGAGTTGGTCAAGGCCTGATCACTGTTGACTTACCCATTGGTAGTCCATAGTCTTGGGGAAACTCGGAAAAGGCTATGGACTATTTTTTTGACTTTTTGAAAAGATGAAAATTGAAGACGAAATCCAGACAACCAGGTTCCGGAGCCCCTTCCACAAGGCAGCCGTTAACCTGATTTTTACGGCTGGCTGGGTGGAAGATAACAACAGGGAATACTTCAAGTCCTTCGGCATTACGCCGCAACAATTCAACATCCTCCGGATCCTGCGCGGACAGCATCCCGGCAAAATTTCGGTAACGGAAATAAAAGCAAGGATGCTGGATAAAAACTCGGACGTTTCCCGCTTGTTAAGCAGGCTCATTTCAAAAGGGTTCATCGGCAAAAGTCCGTGTCCTAACGACAAAAGGGCCGCCGACATCCTGATCACGGAACAAGGCCTCAGCGTGTTGAAAAAAATAGATCAGGGTGTAGACCAAACCGACCTGGGGTTGTTTAACCTCACGAGCACAGAAGCCGATCAGCTTAATTTCCTCCTCGACAAATGCAGGGGTTAAATCGCGGCCAATTCTTTTCTTACAAAATCCATCAGTTCCCTGATATAACTCCTGCTGAAGTTAAATTGGATGCCTGCCGCCTTATAGATCTCCGGTATGGTTCGCATGTACCCCAATTTAAGAGCATTCCGGTATCCTTCCAGCCCCATTTGTTTATCCTTCCTGAAGTTTCTCCAAACCGCAATGGCCCCCAGTTGCGCCATACCATATTCGATATAGTAGAACGGCACCTCATACAAATGAAGTTGTTTTTGCCATAAGTAATCTTTTCCCTTCTGCAGTCCCGACCAATCGGTGACTTTATCCGCAAACTGACTGCAGATGGTATTCCAGTTCGCTTTTCTGTCGGAGGGTGAATGCGTTGGGTTTTCGTAGATCCAATGCTGAAACTTATCAATGGTGGCCACCCAGGGAAGCGTTTCAATAATATCCTCCAGGTGTTCCCGTTTGGCCCGCTTTAGATCGGATTCGTTGGGAAAGAAAATGTCCCAGTGATTCATGGAAAGCAATTCCATTGACATGGACGCCAGTTCCGCCACCTCCATGGGAGGATTCTTGAAGTCGCCCAACGGCAAATCTTTGGTAAGAAAATTATGAACGGCATGGCCCCCTTCATGCATAATGGTGGTCACATCGCGCAGGGTGGATGTTGCATTCATAAAAATGAATGGAACGCCGATCTCGGCCAATGGATAATTATATCCTCCGGGCGCCTTTCCCTTTCGCGACTCCAGGTCGAGGTGTCCCATTTCTTTCATGATCGACAGGCATTGACCGAGGAAAGGATCAAGCTGTCGAAAACAGGCGATGGACTTTTCCGCAAGATCATTACCATCTTTGAATGCCTTCAAGGCTTCTCTTCCTTCTGCATCCACTGCTTTGTCCCAGGGGCGCAATTCAGCGACAGCCAATTTATTTTTGCGATCCTGTGCCAGTTCGTTGAGGATGGGTACCACCTCTGACTCAATGGCTTCATGAAAATTGAAACAATCCTGCGGGGTGTAATCAAACCGGCCGTACGATTTGAACATGTAATCCCGGAAATTAGGAAAGCCAGCATTTTTTGAAACCCGATGCCGGAGCCCAATGAGTTTCGTAAATAATTCATCCAATGCATCTTTATCCTGAAGCCTTCTGGAAGTTATCTTCTGGTAGGCCTGTTCCCGTTTTGCGCGATCCGTAGAGAGTAAAATGACTCCTGCTTGCTGGAGCGTTAATTCCTTGCCTTCTATTTCCACCATCATGGCGCCTGAGAGCTGACCATATTTTTGCGTCTCCGTATTCAGCTCGGTGAATAACGGCACATTCTCTTCTTTAAAAATCTCAATATCCTTCTTGAGGTTCCGGATCAGAATGTCATATCCCGGCTCGCGGATAAGGTCATTCAGCCACGGGGTTTCAAACGACTTCCGGTTGAGTTGATCGGAAACGGGCGCCATCTTCGGCTGAATATGTTGTATAAAATCCTGATACGAATTCCTATAATCCTCATTCTCCGTATAGCACGTCATCCTGATGTAGCGCCACCCCAAATCCTCACTGATGATCGACTCCAATTCGCTGCGGTCATGCAGCCATTTTTTAAGCTCCGGTGACGAGTTTATTTCCCGCATGAGCAAGTCATCAAATAGGGGTTTCAACTTCTCCCATGTGGTCACCTTAAAATCAGCGGGCAGAAATTTTCGGATCGGAGGTGTAGGGATCTCAATGGTCTCAGTCATAGCTCTATCTTCAATTTATACGGATGGCCAAGATAACTAAATTCTCCTTTGTTTGAAGAGAAATTTAACGCATAGCAACATAGACAGATAGGCACATAGAATTCATAATTTGCAGAAAAAACAAATCAAATGGACTTCTCCGGCCACACGATCACCCAGGCAGGCTTTGTTGTGCTCACCATTACTTTCTTTGGTTTGCTGCTTAAGGAATTTAAAATAGCGTTGACCAAAAGCGCCCTTGACCATCAGCAAAAGAAGAAAACCTTCAATCGACTTCTCCTTGGATTGGTCCTCTGGGCGGCCCTCGTCAGCGGATGGTCGATGAGTGGACGGATGGCCGATTTTTCAATGTTTCCCTTCAATGTACTTCCTGTCCTGATTATTCCTCTGATCACCATACTGATCATCACCTTTTCAAAAACATTCCGGGAAATACTCATTCATGTGCCGGCACAGAACCTGGTCCGACTGCAGAGTTTCAGGTTCTTTGTAGAAATCTTGCTGTGGGTGTTATTTTTACAAAACCAATTGCCCGTCCAAATGACATTTGAAGGTCGTAACTTCGATGTTCTTTCAGGTCTTTCTGCCCCCATCGTCGCCTATCTGATTTCCAGGCAAAAACTCTCCCGTAGCGGCCTTATCATCTGGAACATACTGTGTCTGGGTTTGCTACTGAACATCCTTGTCACGGCTATTTTATCGATGCCCGGGCCCATGCGGGTATTCATCAACGAGCCGGCG
>DATHFS010000403.1:0-3642 GCA_035317975.1 Cyclobacteriaceae bacterium
TGCTGGACAATGCGGTCAAATACACGACCCGGCCTCCCGAGATTGTCATCAGCACAACCAGCAGCCAGGGCCACGTTGTCATCCGGATCGGGGATAAGGGCACTGGAATCAGCCGCGAGAACCAACGAAAAGTTTTCCACCGGTTTTACCGTGTGCCCACCGGCAATGTTCATGATGTGAAGGGATTCGGGATCGGGCTGAATTATGTGAAGCTCATCGTCGAATCACACCAGGCGAAGATCTCGCTGGAGAGTGAACCGGGAAAAGGCAGTATTTTCACCATCCGTTTCCCTGCCGCATGAGTGCGAAAATTCTACTGGTGGAAGATGATCCCAACCTTGGCTTTGTGATCAAGGACAACTTGTGTGAAAGGGGATATGAGGTAACCCTGTGCGCCGACGGAGAAGAAGGCCAGCGGATTTTTATGACTACGTCATTTGACCTCTGCATCCTGGATGTGATGCTGCCCCGGAAAGATGGTTTCGCTTTGGCCCACTCCATTCGTTCCGTTAACCAACATATTCCCATCTTGTTTGTGACCGCAAAATCCATGCTCGAGGACAAGATCTCGGCCTTTCACCTGGGAGGCGATGACTACCTCACCAAACCGTTCAGCATGGAAGAACTTTTGCTTCGCATTGAAGTGTTTCTGCGAAGGTCCGGCGGACCACCGATAGAGAATGGATCCTATTCTCTTGGTTCATTCCAATTTGACTACCCTAATCTCACACTCCACCATCCGTCGGGAGTCAAGAGTCTGACGCAAAAGGAAGCCGAGTTGCTCCAGCTGTTGTGTCTTAATAAAGACCGCGTTCTTAAACGGGAGGAAATTCTACGAAAGGTTTGGGGCGATGATGATTATTTCATGGGGCGCAGCATGGATGTATTCATTTCCAAGTTGCGGAAATACCTCAAGGACGATTCCACGATACAGATTGTGAATTATCATGGGGTGGGGTTTAAGTTGGAGGTGAAGTAGACACAACGGGATTGTTTCCCGCAGACCTGTCCGACGTAGCCTTGGCGAAGTCGGATCGCGCAGATTTACGCTGAAAAATAACCTATGAAATAGTCTGCACCGAGTTTTCTCGGGGTCATCACCCGCCTGCGCGAGGCGCTTTGGCGGGCAGGCGGACAGGCACAAGTGAAGTAATGAAAGATAAGTTGAATTTGTTCCGGGATGACATTCCAAAGTGGGGTGTGCACTGCGAAATGGCACTTCTCTCCAAATTTCATAACTTCCGTACTCATATAAATAGTTATGAAAAAAATCACCTTATTTCTGGCTGGGACGATTTATTCCCTGTCGCTTCTTGCACAAAACCGCATGACCCCGGAGCTCCTTTGGTCGTTGGGCAGGGTAACCGGATTGGGCATTACCAAAGACGGTAAGACAGTGGTGTACAAGGTAAGCACTCCCGTCCTTGCTGAAAACAAGAGCATCTCAAAAACGTATAGCCTTTCCATTCAGGGTGGCGCCCCTCAAGAGATAACAACAGCCAATGAATTGATTTCCGATCGTCACTTTTCCCCTGATGGCACATATTCGATCAGTACAGAGGAGGTAAAGGTTAAGAATGTCTTTGGAAAGGACTTTTATCCTGACCTGGACAAATCCGGCGTTCTGATTTATGAAAGTCTGAACTACCGTCACTGGGACGCCTGGGAGGACGGTGCCTTCGGTCATCTCTTTGTTCACTCCGTTGTGGGCGGAAAAATGGGTCAAGGAAAGGATATCCTGAATGGAGAACCTTTTGACTGCCCTCAAAAGCCAAGCGGGGGAGATGAAGATTATACCTGGAGCCCCGACGGCAAGTCGATTGTTTATGTTTGCAAAAAGAAATCCGGCACCGACTACGCCCTTAGCACGAATACAGACTTGTATCGCTACGATCTGGAATCCGGATCCACGATCAATCTTACCGAAGGCCTCATGGGATACGATACCCAACCTGTTTTCTCCGCCCAGGGTACACTGGCATGGCTCAGCATGAAACGCGACGGATACGAATCCGACAAAAATGATATCCTGATCCGGCAAGGGTCTTCCGTGATCAACCTCACCCGGGATTGGGACGGGACGGTGAATAACTTTCTTTGGAGTTCAGATGGAAAGAAAATATTTTTTGAGGCCCCTGTCGCCGGCACACTGCAATTGTTTGAAGTTGATAATCCAGGGCTAGCCAAAAAGACGCCGGTCGTCAGGCAAATTACAAAAGGAGACTTTGACATCAATGCCCTGGTGGGCCAGGCTGACAATACATTGGTGGTGTCCCGGACCGATATGAATCATGCTGCCGAATTGTATGTCGTCAACCTCACCAACGGGGACATGCGACAGTTGACGCACGTGAACGATGCCGTCTATGGCAGCCTCGGATTGAGTAAAATTGAAAAGCGCAGTGTGGCTACAACAGACGGAAAACAAATGCTGGTGTGGGTTGTGTATCCTCCCGATTTTGATCCTGCACGGAAATACCCAACGCTTCTGTATTGCCAGGGCGGACCTCAGTCGGCCCTCTCGCAGTTCTATTCTTTCCGCTGGAACCTTCAATTGATGGCGGCAAACGGATACATTGTCGTCGCTCCCAACAGACGGGGTATGCCGGGCTTCGGCGTTGCCTGGAACGAACAGATCAGCAAAGATCATGGCGGTCAGGCAATACAGGACTATTTATCTGCTATCGATGAATTGGCAAAAGAAAAATTTGTGGACAAAGACCGGCTTGGGTGTGTGGGCGCCAGTTACGGCGGGTATTCCGTGTTTTATTTGGCCGGCATCCATCACAACCGGTTCAAGACGTTCATTGCTCATGACGGCATTTTTGATTTGAAGAGCATGTATGGAACAACCGAGGAAATGTGGTTTGTGAACTGGGATCTCGGCGGGCCGTATTGGGAAAAGTCCAATCCGGCTGCACAAAAGAGCTACTCCCAATTCGATCCGATGGGACTGGTTGATCAATGGAATACACCCATATTGATTTTCCATGGGGCAAAGGATTATCGCGTTGCCCTGGGGCAAGGGCTGGAAGCATTTCAGGCGGCCCAACTGAGAGGAATCAAAAGCAAGCTGGTTGTTTTTCCAGACGAGAATCATTGGGTCCTCCACGCGCAGAACGCGCTTGTCTGGCAGAGGGAGTTTTTTAAGTGGTTGAAGGAAACGCTCTGAAACGGTTGCCAGTTCCAACTAATAATACCAAACCATCGTCCCGAAACTTACTTTTCCTCCTTTGGAGAGGCGCGTCGTGTACCCCCATACAACTCATACTCCAGCAACCTGCAGTCAATTTTACTTGTATAAAATTCTATTCTGCGGCTGGCTTTGAGTCCGATTTTTTTGGCCAGCTCCAGGTTACCGGTGAAAATGTATCCCGTGTACCCCTGGCATTTTTTTTTCATAAAATCACCAATACGTCCATACGTTATTTCCAGTTCGGCAACGTCACCCATTCGTTCACCGTATTCAGGATTAAAATAGATTATTCCGGGGCTTTCCGGAATTTCCGTCGCTTCAAAGTCCTGTTGGGCAAAGTGGATCAATTTCCCCACACCCGCCATGTCCGCATTTATTCTGGAAATGGCGATGGCATCTTCACTGATATCGGTAGCAATGATTCGGAGTCCGGGCACGTCAAAAAT
>DATHFS010000404.1:0-3692 GCA_035317975.1 Cyclobacteriaceae bacterium
GCAAGTATTCCCTCCATGGAAGCGCGGATGGGTCTGAACTTCTTCAGACTATCCCATATCCGTATCATAAAGAAATTCAGGAATGTTCCTGGTAAAAAGATCCCTGCTCCTGCCATAATAGCGCCTACGATCTGTCCCCCTGTGCCAAACCCCCGGCTATGCATAGCCAGTGCCCCAATATAGGAACTGAAGGAAAACAGGGGGCCGGGAAGGGATTGTGTAATTGCATATCCGGATAGAAATTCCTCAGGACTAAGGTAGCGCCGGGCCAATTCCCCCGGAAATGGTTTTGCAAACTGAACAAATTCCGTATACAACATCGGTGTAAGAACCTGACCACCACCAAAGATCAGGCTTCCGTTGCGGTAAAAGTTTTCAAAAAGACGAATCGGTAAAAAGGACGGAATTGTTTTTGTGAAACTCCCCAACACGGCGGCGAAAATCAGAACGCCTGCCCACAACAGAAAATTCGCCCAGTGTACTTCGAACTTTTTCTTCTCCTCCCGGGGATGGGCTTTGTAATTGAGGGCGGTGATGCAGCCGGCAATCATCAAGGTGACCGGAAATACGAATGGCGTTTTAATGAAATAGGAAACTATGGCCGCCAGCACCATCAGTACAATCATTCCTTTGGTCTTGACGGTCTTAAGACTTATTTGATACGCTGCATAACTTACAAAGCCCACCGCCATAGGCTGAATAAACCGGGTAAATTGAACCACCTGCTTTGTATCGTAATGCGTGAGCAGAATTGCGGCCGTAGTCATGATCAGCATGGACGGGAATACCCAAATCAGCAGCGTAAGGTAGGCCAGGTTGGGGCCTCCCAGGCGGTAACCGATACCCGTAATAGTTTGTGTTGAAGTGGGGCCCGGCAATACCTGGCAGAGCGCATTGGTCTCCATGAGCTCACTTTCTGTAATGAACCCTCGTTTTGTGACAAGCACCTCGTGAAAGCGGGCGAGGTGCCCCTGGGGACCTCCAAAAGAGGTAAGGGATAGCATCGCGACCTCTTTAAGGAAGATGTAATATCGGACGCGCCGGACCAATCCTTCGCTTACTTTTTAAGTCCGATTTCTTTCAAACGCTGGTCGAGAAATTCGCCCGCGGTGATATCGTCCCATCGTTTGGCATGGCTTGCATCGACACAACCCGGCAGAGCAGCTAAACTCATTTCCGAACGAGGATGCATGAAGAAGGGAATGGAATACCTGGGCATGTTCATCAATTGCATTGGCGGATTAACGACCCGGTGGATGGTGGATTTCAATTTTTTATTGGTTAGCCGTTCCAGCATGTCTCCCACATTCACCACCAATTGATCGGGCAAGGCTGTTATGGGAATCCATTTGCCATCACGACGAAGGACTTGCAGCCCATCGGCACTTGCACCCATCAGCAGGGTAATGAGATTGATGTCTCCGTGCTCCGCTGCCCGTACGGCATCCGCCGGAACGGTCGCTGGGTTTTCAATGGGAAAATAATGAATCGGTCGAAGGATGCTATTGCCATATTTTACCTTCGCATCGAAATAGGTTTCAGGCAGACCGAGGTAAAGGGCGATGGCTTTTAACATCTGCACTCCTGTTTTTTCCAGCCGTCGATACACATCAAGGGCAATATCCCTGAATTCGGGTAACTCCTCCGGCCAGATGTTGTCAGGATATTCTTTTTTTATAGGATCGTTATCCAACACTTCCTGACCCACGTGGTAAAATTCCTTTAGGTCCCCGGTGTTGCGGCCTTTGGCGTGTTCCTTTCCCTTGCCAACATATCCGCGTTGACCCGCCCCTCCCCGGTTTTCATGTTTCTGTTTTACGTGATCCGGCAAGGCAAAGAATTTTTTGATCACCGCGTATAATCTGCCTGACAGATCGTCCGTGAGGTAATGGTTACGGATGGCAACAAATCCGATCGTTTGATATGCAGCGCCAAGGTCGTTCACAAATTTTTGTTTTTTAACGGGATCGCCCCCTGTAAAATCAGCTAAATCCAACGAGGGTATATGGTCGTATAAAATCTCGCTCATACCATTGGTGTTTAAAGTCATTCCCAAGTTTGTATTACAGGAACGGTAGATGCAAGCTAATTATTTTTTAAGTAAATTTAACTGCCCGTTTCTGGTCATTCCCGGCCAAATTACTTCATTATGCAAGGGGATGCATGTGACAGAAACGGGGAGCTTCATTTCTTAAATCAACCTCAACCATTATGAAAAAAATAAGCCGCCGCGATTTTGTCTCAGGTACGCTGAAAGCTACTGCGCTTACCGCTGTAGGATCATCGATGATCCTGGATAGCAAGACTGTTTTGGCGAAAGACCGTCTTAGCCTTAGTGCCTATCAATTTGCTCAAATCCCGTTGCCTTACTCCTATGGTGCGCTGGAGCCCAGCATAGACGCCATGACAATGGAAATTCACTACACCAAGCACCATGCTGCTTATGTCAAAAATGTGAATGATGCCATCGCTGCTGAGAATATCGCCTATACTACCGAAAAAGAATTTTTTGCTAACGCTTCCAAACTTTCAGCAAAGGCACGCAATAACAGCGGCGGCGTGTGGAACCACAACTTTTTCTGGCAGGTCATGAAGTCCAATGGCGGCGGTGCGCCGTCGGGCAGCGTGGCCGAGGCGATCAACGGTGCCTTTGGATCGTTTGAAAAATTCAAGGAGCAATTTACCCAAGCCGCCATGACGCGCTTTGGCTCCGGATGGGCATGGGTAGTGAGCGAAGGAGGAAAACTAAAAATCGGTTCTACTCCCAACCAGGACAACCCCCTGATGGACACATCGGATCTGAAAGGCGTGCCGGTGCTCGGCCTGGATGTGTGGGAGCACGCTTACTATCTCAAATACCAAAACAAGCGAAATGAGTATGTTGCCAACTGGTGGAAGGTGGTCAATTGGGACGACGTGGCGAAGAGGTTGTAGACTTAAAATTTAAGATTTAAAATAGGGGGAACTCTTACTATTATCGATTCAACCAATTTTAAATCTTAAAATTTTAAATGATTTTGCGTTTTTTCAGTTCTTCCCGGAGTTGTGAAGGCGACTGAAAATGGATCGTCGGTAGACCTACCCGATTTGCGCCCTCCACATTATGGATATTATCATCAATAAAAATGGCTCGCGCCGGTTCGACCTGATAGCGGCTGAATAATCGATGATAAAGTTCCGGAAAGGGTTTTCTGGTTTTTTCAATTCCGGAGACAACGATTCCCTCAAACCAATGAAGAAATTCGAAATTCTGTAGTGCCCAGGGAAATGTTTCAGCCGACCAGTTGGTCAGCGCATAAAGCTTGTATTTCTTTGTATCCCTGATGGCTCTTAGGATCGCCACCGTTTCGTGAACGGGGCCACCCATTGTCTCCTGCCAGCGGTCGTACCAGGCGAGAATGGCTTCCCGATGGTCTGGAAATTTCAACGCCAATTCTTTTGTAGCCTCTTCAAAAGACCGGCCTGCATCTTGCTGGTCGTTCCATTCGCTCGTGCAGATGTTTTCAAGAAACCACGTGATCTCCTCTTCGGTTTTGAAAATCTTGCGGTAAAGATACCTGGGATTCCAGTCGATCAGTACGCCGCCGAGATCAAAAATAACCGTGTCAATGGAATGCATAAGAGATAGATTTTAAATGCCCATTTTAAAAAATTGTTTCCCGCAGTTTCCCGCAGATCGCGCAGATTTTCGC
>DATHFS010000405.1:0-6090 GCA_035317975.1 Cyclobacteriaceae bacterium
TTAAAGGGAAAGGGAGTGACCCCGCTCCCCGAGGCAACGATATTTTTCAGCGGACAGAATCAGTGGCATCAACTCAGTCAATGGCCTCCCAGGGAAAAATCGGATAAGCCAATGTATTTACAGTCCGGAGGCAAACTGAGCTGGTCCAAACCATCTGCGATCAGGAGTTCAAGCGAGTACATCAGTGATCCCGCAAAACCGGTGCCGTACACGGAAGATGTTCACGACCGAAGGACATCCCGTTACATGACCGATGATCAGCGCTTCGCCTCGCGACGACCGGATGTGCTGGTTTTCGAAACCGATGCGCTGAGCGACGAGGTAACATTGGCGGGAACAGTAGTTGCCGATCTCCTGGTAAGCATAACCGGTACGGATGCTGATTTTATAGTGAAAGTCATTGATGTTTTTCCGGATGACTTTACCTATTCGAAAGAAGATGTTTACCCGATGGGCGGGTACCAGATGCTGGTCCGTGGTGAAGCCATGCGCGGAAGGTTCAGAAACAGTTTTGAAAACCCGGCGGCATTTACACCGAACAAAGTGGAACATGTGAAATTTGCATTGCCCGACATCGCTCATACATTCCTCAAGGGCCATCGGCTCATGATCCAAATCCAAAGTACCTGGTTCCCGCTGGTGGATCGCAACCCACAGAAGTTTGTCAACATTTACCAATGCGCCGACAGCGATTTCCAGAAAGCGACGATTACAATCTATCACGATGCAAAAAACGCTTCGAGTATAGTGCTGCCGGTATTATCAGAAAAATAGATTGAAAAATAACTCCCCGGGTCATCGGCGATTTCGATAAATTAAATTGGGGTGATTAAAAGTAGTAAACGTGGTTCAGATAAATCAATTCCGGTGAATAGCAAGCAACTGTTGTTCATGGGAGCAGCTGTTTTCACTTTTATCCTAATCCAGGGCTGTACGTCCAATAGGCAATCGGCTGATATCATTTTATTTAACGGAAAAATTATTACCGTTGACGCACATTTTTCAATTGCCCAAGCGGCAGCCATACGGAAAGGCAAATTGGTCGCGGTTGGCAGAAATGAGGACATCGCAAAGCTGAAGGGCGATTCGACCCATACGATCGACCTGAAAGGCCATGCTGTAATACCCGGTTTGATTGAAGGCCATGCCCATCCTGTTCAGGCCTCGCAAAGCGAATATTTCGAAAAAATACCGGATCTCCATACCATCAAAGAACTTTTGAAATGGATTCAGGATGAGGCTGGCGTCAAAAAGGAGGGAGAGTGGATCATCCATCCGAAATTTTTCATTACCCGCTTGAAAGAGTTGCGCCAGGTAACGAAGCGTGAGCTCGATTCGGTGGCACCCGATCATCCGGTCTTTCTAAACGGAAGTTATGGCGGCATGATCAATACCAAAGCACTCGAGTTGTCCTGTATGACTAAATTAAAACATGCGGGTATACTAAGAAATGAAAGAACAGGCGAGGCAATTGGCGTTATCCGCGGATCGGCATTCGGCTTATTGGCAATAAAGAATGAGCATACGCTCACCGAGCAGCAACAATTGGAAGCGCTTGAATCGCTGTTTCATCTTTATAATGAAGTCGGCATTACATCAGTTTGCTCGGGTGGGGGGACAATCGACGAACTGAAGATGGTCAGGAAATTAATGAGCAAGGGTAACTTGACGGTCAGGGTATTTCAAAATATACTGCTTCCGTTTGACCGAAATGGTTCTCTGACTGAAATGCGTGAAGCCTTGAAACGGCTTGGATACAAAACGGGGGACGGAAATGATTGGGTTAAAATTGGGGCGCTGAAAGTGATCCTGGATGGCGGTGTTCTTACGGGAACAGCCTACTTGAATGAAGGATGGGGAAAGAAAGCCAAAGCAGTGTATGGTATAACGGATCCGAACTACAGAGGCGAATTATTTTTCTCGAAAGATGAACTGATCAGGGTGATCACCGCCGCAGGTGAAGCGGGATGGAAATTTACAGCCCATGTAGCAGGCGGCGGCGGAGTGGATACGTTACTGGCCGCCTACGAGGCAGTAAATCATTCCAATCCAATTCACGAAAGACGTTTTTCAATCATCCATGGAAATTTCTACTCTCCTGGTGCCATTCGAAAAATGGCAGCCATGGCCATATATGCCGATATGCAACCTGCCTGGTATTATAAAGACACCGACATGCTGAATGAAGTGCTGGGAAACGAGAGAATCAAAACATTCCACCCTTATCGCACGCTGATGAAAGCGGGGGTTATTGTCAATGGTGGCTCCGATCATATGGTTAAACTGGATCCCAATGCGTCGATCAATCCGTACAATCCATTTCTGGCGATGGGTACGGTGATATCCGGAAAAACGGATCGCGGCACAGTCTTTAATCCGGAAGAGACGATTTCAAGAGAACAGGCCCTGAAGATGTATACGATTAACAACGCCTATGCTTCTTTCGAAGAGGATTTGAAAGGATCGATAGAAAAAGGAAAGGTGGCCGACCTCGTGGTCTTGTCAGCTGATATACTTACTTGTCCTGTGGACCAGATCAAAGAAATAAAATCGGTTTTGACGATGGTTAATGGGAGAACTGTTTATGATAGCGGCCTCCTTACTAGTCGCTGAAGAATGCAAGGTCACGAAGAAGACCAGGAAAACACAACAAACACAACGTAATACCGTAATGACATTAAAGAAAATCAATTAACGCATGAAAACGCCCAGTCATTTTTTCCGCCCCCTTTTTCTCGCGGCCATTCCGCTGCTGAGTACAATCACATTTGCCCAACAGACTACCCGTTCCGCTTCGGCCGGGCAGACGGGGTTTCGCGCAGCCGTTGTTAAGGTTGATATTACGCCCGAAGACTCACAAAATCTGTTGGGTTACGGAGCAAGGAAGTCAACGGGTATTCATGACCGCATTTACCACCGCATTGTTGTCCTGGATGACGGGATAACACAAATTTACATTGTGTCTTCCGACATCTGTGAGGTTTCTCCATCGGAATATGACCTGGTGGCCGGCAAGGCTAAGCAGGAACTTGGGATTAACCCCATGAATCTATGGTGGGCGGTAACCCATACTCACTCCGCGCCTGAGGTGGGACCTCCCGGGCTTGGCAGTACTTTTCTGGGTGACCGGTTTAAGCATGAAGTCGATGCGAACTATACTGCGATGGTAGAAAGGAAGCTGATAGACGGGATCAAAGAAGCGAGGCAAAAACTCGCTCCCGCGCGGCTCGGAGTGGGTTGGGGGTTCGCGCAGGCAAACATCAACCGGCGTGCCCGCGAGGTTGATGGAAAGACTTCCCTTGGCCTCAACCCGGACGGAGCAGTCGACCGCCGGATAGGACTGGTGCGGATTGACAAAGAAGACGGTACTCCTCTCGTTCTGATCGCCAACTATCCAATCCACGGAACGGTATTGGGCGGAGAAAACACACAGATCACAGGCGATGCGCCCGGGGTCGTATCAGAATACGTTGAACAAAAGACAGGAGCTCCCGTTGTCTTTATTAATGGGGCAGCCGGTAACCTGGCGCCGATCTACAGTGTATATCCTACTTTCGAAGGCGGACATCTGGCACAATTTCGCGTTCTGCTGGGGGATAAGATCGTGGCGGCAAATAACAAGATTTCAACAGCGAAAGAGGTTACCCTGAATACGGGTTCCTTGATCGTGGAGACTCCGAGAAAGGCGGGTCTTGACTGGCCGAAGGAACTTGGAAACTATACGCGTACAACGAAAACAGGCAGCAATATGGTTTTGCTTCCGGTCCGTTTTTTAAAAATTAATGAAGACGTCGCGATCTGGAGCGCACCCCTGGAATTGTTTTGTGAGATCTCCAATGACATTCGCGATCATTCCCCCTTTCCTTACACATTCTATTTTGGTTACAGCAATGGATGGCTTGGTTATCTGTTGACAGAGGACGAATGGAAGTACGGAGGGTACGAACCAATTGTTTCCCCCTACACACCGGCAGCAGCAAAGGATCTTACCGAATCGGTTGTGGGCTATCTTAATGGGGAAATGCGGAGCCTGCAGGCGGATCATTCAGCGGGCAAGAACAAGAAATAAACAAACCTGCAAAGAGTAGCCCTTGGGTGCTAGTAGCCTGCAACAATGAGAAGGATAATATCGATTGTAGCGGGCGCAGGGATCTTGTTATACGGCGGACTTTATGGATACTTTTATTCCATTCAGGATGATCGATTCAAGTCAGATAAATTGTCGCAAGATTATGCATTTGAGTTTAAGGAGAAATTTGAAGAATTAAAGTTTAACACAAAAAATGGCGGACTGATCAATTCATTGCTATTTAAAACCGACAGCGCACAAGGAGTAATATGCTTTTGGAAAGGAAATGGAGGTACCTTGAAAAATTGGGGGCGAATGGCTCCCCGGTTCTTAAAATGCAAATATGATATAATCATAACGGACTACAGAGAACATGGAAAAAGTACGGGGGAGATTACAATCGAGAATTTCTACTCAGACTCACAGCTAGTTTATGATTTTCTCAAAACGAGATATCCTGAAAATCGAATTGTGATTGTGGGTTACTCCCTTGGGACAAGCATTGCTTCCCATCTGGCAACTGAAAACGAACCAGTAAAGACAATATTGATCGAACCCCGGGAGAAAGTAGCTGACAAATACCTCGAGGCATTTTTTTCCCCATTTCCAAACATAACGCGATTCCCCTTCCGATCCGATTTAGACATTCAAAAAACAAAAACACCAATCGCGATCATTGTTGGGACAAAGAGCAGTCTCTACCCTGACGCACTTCGATTGAGAAAGTTAATGAATAAAAATGATAGTTTCTATGAGATACAAGGAGCTGATCATGGGAGTATTTTAGCTGACCAAGATTTGGAGAAAATCATCTGCCGGCTGTTAACTGATGAAAATACCAGCCACTAACTCTGCTATTTATTGATCAAATTTACTCATTCCGCAGACACCATGTCGTGCTAATAATGGCTGCGAGGGCGAGTAATCCAATAAAGGGCAAGGTCAGTCCTGATTTGGATTCAAATAGGCCCAAGCCTATTCGGATGGTTGTGTCTGCAGCCCTGAAGGGGCGCTAAGCAATAGCGAAGGGCGAAGCCCTTCGTCTTGATTGTAGTTGAGCTTGAAGCCCTGAAAGGGCGGAATCTATTTGTGTAATCCCCAGGTGTAGCGTTTCATCATATTCTACATTGTATTTCCCCACGGGTGTGTTGCGTTGTTTGGTGCCATATAGTATGGGATAATCTTTGATCAAGGATTGCCTTATACGAATAGATTTTTATTTCGCCCTTTCAGGGCTAAATTTTCACACTTGTCATTTACTCACAGGGCTTCACCCTGTGCTGATATATTACGCCCCTTCGGGGCTCCAGGGACGAAAGTATTGGTAGAAATTCAATAAGTATAAATTCAAGTCCCGCTAGGTTCAGCCAGGGACGAAATAGAGAAGACCAAGATCGGCACCTGCACTTCTAAACTAAGACCAAGATCTTGGGATGGACGCTGAATTGATATTTCGTTCCTACAGAACTTTTCTAACCGTTTGATTTATTCTACCACTATTTCGGGGCTGACTAAAAAGGTATTGTTTGAAAAGTCAAACCAAATTATCTGTTGCCTTTGCGCCTACTTTGCGTCCCGGCGCCTCCGCGGTTTAGAATTTTTCACCACCTTGTTCGATAAATGAGTGTAACTTTGCAAAGCAAGTTGCCAAATACCACAAGGGAAAAACCGTAAAAGGCAATCCAAATTATGAAGAGCATCTTTACCGGCAAGAATCTGCTACTCCCTGTCTTATTGGCATTCTCCTGTACGAGTCGTTATCCGGGCCCCCTTACTCCTGAAGAATCATTGAAATCCTTTCAACTTCGCGAAGGCTTCAAGATTGAATTGTTTGCGGCAGAACCCTTCGTTCATGATCCGGTTTCGATGGAGTTTGATGAGCAAGGGAATGCATACGTTGTTAATATGCCCGATTATCCATTCAAGCCGGAACCAGGCAACGCAAAAGGAAGCATTGTTCTGTTGAAGGACACCAATGGCGACGGCAGGGCAGACCAGGCTGTGCTATTTGCCGATAGCCT
>DATHFS010000406.1:0-4560 GCA_035317975.1 Cyclobacteriaceae bacterium
CCGGGCATCTGCCCTTAATTTGTATTCATTGTCGCCCGTCCAGTCGGCACCGCGCATGTCGATAAAGAGGGGTTCCCAGTTTTTTTTGAGGATATCATCCGAAACATACAGGAACCCGGTGCCACGGGGACCGCGCAAAAATTTCCGGAACGTAGCGCTCAAAAAATCGCATTGGATTTTCGTAACATCAACCGGAAATTGGCCTACCGATTGACAGGCATCGACGAGGTAAGGGATGCCCCGTTCACGGCAGAGATCGCCTACCCGTTCCACAGGCTGAACAAGACCTGAATTGGTGGGAACATGGGTTAACGATACTAATCGGGGAAGGTGCTTGTCCATCAGCCGTTTCATGTCGTCCACGTCAACGCCGCCATCCGGAAGGCTTGTGGCGCGTAATAAGTGAATGCCCCATCGCTTTTGAAGCGAAAGAAAAGCCAACTGGTTGGAAATGTAATCCTCATTCGCAATCAACACCTTGTCCCCCTTTTCAAAGGGTATGCACGACAGCGCCCGGGCATACGAATTGGTCGCGCTGGAAGTGAAGGCGATGTTGGACGCCTTGCCGTTCAGGAGTCTTGCGGCGGATTCATAGAACCCGTTGACTTCCGTTGCTTTCTGATCAGCCGCTTCATATCCGCCTTCGGAGGCCTCTAGCCGGATATGATTTTCAATGGATTCGATCACTGGCTTTGGCATAAGCGACGCTCCCGCATTGTTGAAGTGGACTTTCTCCCGGCATCCGGGTGTGTCTTTGCGTAGTGCTTCGGTGTTGATCATGAAGTTGAATTTCTGTTAGGTCATAAAGTAGTTGAAACGGGGAACGAAAGAAAGGGTTTTCTCATTCCTAAGCGATTTCACGCAAAGAACGCAAAGGAAGTACGCAAAGAACGCCAAGTTCATCTTTTGTTTTTCTTTGCGATCTTTGCGGCTGATGAGAAAATTAATCCTCGGCCTGGTGTGCGTTATTTCAGCCGCGTCCGCCGGGGCTCAAAATAAATACGGTCTCCGGGCCACAACGTACCCTGAATATAAAGAGAACATAAAGACCCATCCTGAAAAAGAATTGGTGGACCTTGAAAAAACAGTACCCGGTTTGGTCCTGGACATTCGCTACGCGACAACGAATAACTTCACCGGACAAAAAATTTACAACCTGGCTAAAGCATATTCGCGCAAGCCTGTGGCGGAAGCCCTTCGGCAAGCTCAGGTGGAATTCAATGCAATGGGGTATGGAGTTAAAATGTATGACGCCTACCGTCCTTATAAAGCCACCGTAAAATTTTATGAAGAATATCACGATACAACCTATGTAGCCTCCCCATACAAAGGCTCAAGGCACAATCGCGGGTGCGCACTGGACATGACCATCGTCGATTGGAAATCAAAAGAGGAACTGAAAATGCCTACCGGATACGATAGTTTCAAAAAGGAAGCTTGGCCCGCGACACCCGCCAAAGATTCTGAGGCAGGAGAAAACAGGGCCTTATTAATTACCATCATGGAGAAACATGGGTTCAAGGTCAGTATCTCGGAATGGTGGCATTTTGATTTTGTCGGTTGGCAGAAGTATGAGGTACTCGATATTGACTTTGAAGAATTGCAATAGATAAATCACAGAATCATAGTTCAGACAGTATGACTATTCAAGAAGCACAGGGTACCGTAGATCAATGGATCAAAACCAATGGCGTTCGCTACTTCAATGAACTCACCAACATGGCCATCCTGACAGAAGAAGTAGGAGAAGTGGCGCGCATCATCGCACGGCGATATGGGGAGCAATCGGAAAAGGAATCGGACGCAACGAAAGTCCTGTCAGAAGAGCTGGCCGATGTATTGTGGGTAGTACTCTGTTTGGCCAACCAGACCGGGATAAATCTAACCGATGCATTCAACAAGAACCTCGAAACGAAAACACTACGGGATAAAGACCGGCATCATCAGAATCCCAAGTTGCGTTAGCGATGCAAATTTTCCCGCAGATCTCGCAGATTTTCGCAGAATAGCAAATAATCCGGGAATAGCGCTGCGTAAATCTGCGTGATCTGCGGGAGACAATCCGAGAATAGGCTGCGTAAATCTGCGCGATCTGCGGGAGACCATCCGGGAATAGCGCTGCGTAAATCCGCGTGATCCGACTACGCCAAGGCTTCGTCGGACAGGTCTGCGGGAGACCATCCGGGAATATCGCTGCGTAAATCCGCGCGATCTGCGGGAGACCTTACCGCGCTGTGAGCACATCCCCCGTCAACACCGGCAACACCGGGTATTGGTCAGGCGTCAAACAAAATTCAATGTCCTTGTGGATGTTGAGGCGGTTCAGCCTTTTCACGTGAGATGAATTGCTGAGAAATTTTAGCATGTCATGCTTCGCCAGGTTATAGAGGTGTTGTGCCGCGAGCGGGGCATCGCAATCGGGCTCGATGTGGTTCCTTAAGTTCTCGACGATAGCGCCGGCAAACAACGTGTCTTCCAGGTTAACTTTTCCTTTCCATCCTGCGCAGACCACCAGAACATTGTTTTCACTCATCAATAAGTGCCGGGTTACGGCAGTCACATTGAGAAACGAGCCAATGATTACCATTTTTGCGCCTTTCGACTTTTCGATGGCCTGTGTACCGTTGGTTGTCGTGAAAGCAATTTTTTGGTTTTTTACCTGATCACCCATGTATTCAAAAGGGGAGTTGCCTTTATCAAACCCCGCCACTTTTTCACCGTTGCGTTCGCCTGATGTGATAAACCCCTTTTGCTTCATCCGGCGACATTCCTCCGTGCTGGAAAAGGGGGTGATGCTCGCTGCTCCATGGGCAAATGCCGTTACCATGCAGGAAGTAGCCCGGAGGATGTCCACGACCACAACGGTACGATCGCGCAACTCATACAAATGCATCAATTCCGGACTGACACAAACATCAATAGTTCTCATGTTGTAAGTTGATGGTGAACTCCTATAGCCCAGTGTAATAACAATCTAATTTTGCAATAATCCACCGATCCCCCCGATGTCATTTCATTTCGTCGGGGCAGGCCGATTACTGCTTACCAATTAACGGCAACGTATGCACCTGCGCCTTTAAATCCTTTTCCCTCACGGAAATAAAAATGGGAGTGTCAGCAGGGGCGTTCTCTATCGTTACATAGCCTAATCCGATTCCAACGCCCAACACAGGCGAGATCGTTCCGGATGTAACGTGACCGATGACCTTTCCTAACGCATCCTTGATCTGATAGCCGTGGCGCGGAATACCTCTTTCAACCATCTTAAACCCAACGAGTTTGCGACCGACACCGTTTTCTTTCTGCTTTTTGAGAGCGGCTGAGTTCGTAAAGTCTTTGGTGAATTTGGTGATCCATCCCAATCCGGCTTCCAACGGCGATGTCGTATCATCAATATCATTACCATAGAGACAAAAGCCCATCTCGAGACGCAGCGTGTCGCGGGCACCCAATCCGATTGGTTTAATGCCAACTTCTTTCCCAGAATCGAAGATGGCATTCCATATTTTTTCGGCCGACTCCTTGTGAACGTAGATTTCAAAACCACCGGCTCCCGTGTAGCCGGTGTTGCTCATGATCACGTTCGGGGTTCCCGCAAATTCGCCAATATGAAAATGGTAATACGGGATTAATGAAAGATTAACCTGAGTTAATTTTTGTAACACTCCCGTGGCTTTCGGACCCTGGACGGCAAAGAGGCAAATATCGTCGGAAAGATTTTTCATCTCCGCACCCTTCGTGTTATACCTGGAAATCCAGTTCCAGTCTTTTTCAATATTGGAAGCATTAACGACCACCAGGTAATCATTGTCTTTCATCTTGTACACCAGGAGATCATCAACGATTCCACCGGACTCATTGGGAAGGCACGAATATTGGGCCTGACCGTCTGCCAGTTTGCTTGCATCGTTGGTGGTTACCCGCTGGATCAGTTCGAGGGCACGCGGACCCTGAATGCTGAACTCGCCCATGTGTGAGACATCGAACACCCCGACCCCATGGCGGACGGTGTTGTGCTCCTCGATATCGGAAGAATAACGCACCGGCATGTTGTACCCGGCGAAAGGAACCATCCTGGCCCCGAGTTTTTCGTGCAAATCGTTGAGGGGTACCTTTTTATCCATGTATAAGGAAAATGTCGCCAAAAGTAAGAATAGATTTTTGGGCTACCTAATTCCGGGTAACCTCGAAGATTTCCGGATTCTCATCGATGAATCGCAGAAAGGCCGCCGGATGAAGCAAGGTCTTTAACTTATCCAGTGCATCCTGTGAAGATTCTTCAAAACCCACGTAGGCCGACTGAACAATATAGGCTTTGAGCAATTTTATTGAATTGGGATTCTGATCCAGCGCGTTCATGAGGAGGGAGTACGTTTTTACCTTATCATCACCATTCTTATTAAAGAACCGGACAGCGGCCACCACAGCATCCTCAAAAAAAGGATTGGCGGTTGCCAGCCATGCAAATTTTTTAGCCGCTTCTTCTTTTTTGCCGGCTTGTTCGCTAAGTAACGCATCGAAATACAGCTTATCCTGCCAGTAGCCATCTTCAAATTGAAT
>DATHFS010000407.1:0-5542 GCA_035317975.1 Cyclobacteriaceae bacterium
AACCCGTTATATCGTAGCCATTTCCTGGGCCACCTGTGAATAAGGTGTATTGATTCGATGCCGGAATACCTTGATTTCCCATGACACCCCAGCCACCCCGGATTTTCAAGTCATTGAGCCAACCTGAAGTTCCCTGCATAAACGATTCGGATGAAATGCGCCAGGCTCCCGAAATGGCAGGGAAATATCCCGTCCGTTGATTAACACCGAATGCCGATGCACGGTCCCGTCGCAGAGTAAAACTCACATAATATTTATCGCGAAAGTTATAGTCGGCCCGGCCAAATTCGGAGGCCAGTGTCCTGGTTTGAGCAACGCCACTGCCCACGGTGCGACCTGTTGAGTTTGTATTGGAAAGGGTAATGTAGTTTGGGTCACTACTGAAGGGGTTCAGTCCGGAACCACTCATTCCACGGCCAAAAGCGGGGTCCTTGATCGCCTCTAATCCACCTAATACAGCAATGGAATGATCGCCGAATTTGTTTGCATAACGTGCGGTATTCGTGAAAATCCAACTTGTGTTGAATCCGAACGACTCGTTTACCGGGCTCGAAGGCGGATTCTCTGCATTTTCATAAGCCTGGGGAGAATAATTAAAATAGTAGCCATAATTCAACTGTCCCCCAATGCTCGAGCGGAGTGTCAGGTGGTTGACCGGATCAACTTCTACATAGGCATTTCCGAAAACCTGCGTGAAATTGGTTTTGTTGTAATTCTTGTTCAATCTCAGAAGGCTCGAAACGGGATTACCAGGATTATTAAAGCCAGGCGCTGCTGTACCGCCCCAACCGCCGTTGACATCATGCACCGGTATAATAGTAGGCATCCGGTAGGCCAGGTTCAATTGGTTTTCGGATTGGGGATCTCCAATAATCGGATTGTCAATGTAAGCGATATTCAGGTTTTCACCGATCCTCACCATTTTGGCCGGCTTAAATTCAGAATTGAGACGAAGGGTGTAACGCTTCAGATACTGATCGATAGCCAAGCCCTGCTGATTGTAATAGGCCAGGTTCAAATAGTAGTGCGCCCGGTCCATTCCACCAGACATGCCTAACGAGTAGCGGTTGACTGGCGCAACCCGTGTCATCGCCTTGTACCAATCCGTTCCGGCCTTGTTTGCTGCAGTAACCTGAATAATAGGTCCTTTCTGATAATCCACATTGTAGTTGTTTAACGCCAGCTGAATCCTGGGATCGCCTGCATTGATATTACCGGTCGGTTTCCACGATCCATCCGATTGCTGAACCCCAACATTGATGTAATCGGGTAAGGTAGGGTTGTTAATATCATTGCCGTAAGGTTGGCCTGTAACATTGGAACCCCCGTTCCGCAGCGCCTCATACACCTTGTCCGCCTGTTGCTGTGGATTCAGGACACTGATCCCTTTACCAGGAAAGTTCAGCCCCGAACTCATATCAAAGTCGATCCGGGTTTTCCCGTCATTCTTTCCGTGCTTGGTGGTATAGACAATTACACCCGCAGCGGCCCGGGCACCATAGATGGAAGCTGCACCGGCATCTTTCAACACCGTTGTCGTCTCTATATCATAAGGGTTGAGATTGCTGACATCGTAGGTAGGCACTCCATCCACAATATAAAGTGCAGCATTACCGCCAAATGATCCAAAACCCCTGATACGTACCTGGCTCGCCGCACCCGGTTGTCCGGACGTCGTTACCTGGACACCCGCTACACGTCCTTGCAATGCCTGTTCAACATTGCCCACCGGTATGGCAGTCGTATACACCTTGGAGACCGTGGAAATGGCTGAAACGATATCCTGCTTGCGTTCACTGGTATACCCCGTTACCAGGACTTCTTGCAAGGCGGTGATATCCGGCGCCAACGAGACGTTGACAGCCGTTTGATTGTTGACCGCGATTTCCTGAGTTTTATATCCTATAAAGGAAATCACCAGGGTGGCTCCGGTACCGGAAACATTCAATACATATTTTCCTTCGTTATCGGTATTGGTACCATTTGAGGTCCCTTTCTCGACAATGGTTACTCCGGGCAACGGAGCGCCGTTCTCGTCACGAATGCTGCCGCCCACTTTGGTTTGCGCAAACAGGGCAGTCGATGTGAGAATCAATAGTAAGCTTACTATTAGCCTCACTCTCTTGTAGAATTTAATCATCATCATTGACCAATTAGGTTTTGTTTACTTGTTAAGGTTTTTGTTCTATAAATTAAATGTCCACCTCTACAACGGTTTCGCAAACGATCTTGTAGCTGTTTTTAGCCGCTTAAAATAAACCGAAACAGGTGTGACTTACCCTCGCCAATGGTCTCTTAACGAAATGTGTTTTCAAAAAGCACGGCGTAATCTTGCAGCTATTTTTGGCCGCTTATAAAAAAAAGTAAAGACAGGTGTGACTTAAGAAAAAGAATTACCTCTTCATTAAATGTATTTTAGAATACCGTTCGCAAAGTTACCGTGGTGGGCACGGTTGCATTGACGACACGCTCACATTGAACGTACCGCATTGAAATCAGTGAGTAGCGGGAGTGATTTTTCTTGTTTGGCCTTTATGATCAATGCTCTCCCTCGTTTTGGGGTAGTACCTGGTCGATGGTTGCCATTCCGCCGTTGCATTGATCCGGAGAGGACAGGCCCGGGGCGCCTGATAATAATTATTCAGTCCCAGGTTTCCGAAAATGTAATCGACGTTTTATAAAAAGCAAATAAAAAAAACGAAGGCCAACATAATTGGCCTTCGTTTAAGAGCAAAAATTAACAAGGTTTAGAAACCGGGATTCTGTTTAAGAACATCGGCTGTCACCAGGTCAATTTGGGGTTGAGGGATAGGAGGCAATTCATCTTTTCCCGGATGGAAGACAGCATCAGGAGATTTAAGGGCTCCCAATTGTGTCTTATTGCGTTCATAATTCAGGAAAGCATTCAGCTCGGTATTGGCAGTACCCCAGCGGACCAGGTCAAAGAAACGGTGTCCTTCACCTGAAAGTTCCACTTTGCGTTCAAATCTGACCTTGGTGCGTGCATCTGCCTGATCGGTAAAGACATAGGGAGTAATCACATAATTGGCTGCAGGGGTTCCATCCACATCTTTTACAAATCCTGCCGGATTCGCAGCTCTGTTACGGACAGCATTGGTATAGTTCAACGCCGTCGCCAGGCTTCCTATTTCTATTTCTGCTTCTGCGGCCATCAGTAAAACATCAGCAAAACGAATGATCGGAAAGTTGATGGCAGTATAGCCCGGAGTCCAGGAAGTGTTGTCCTGAAGCGTTCCCTTGTCCGTTTTGTAATAAACAAACTTCTTAGTCGCATAAGGGCCGGCATTCGGTTGGTTGCGGATCCAGGCCTTGCCAGGGAAGGCAGTGTACTTGGCTGGATCGGCCCAGTCCAGATAAGGGATCCCCCGGCGACCAATGGAGTGATCGATACGCGGGTCCATAGGCGGGTTCGCCGTGTTTTCAACCCAAACCAATTTCCAATTGGTGGCATCCGTTAGCGGATCATTGCCCGTGTTTTTAGCCAGCGCGACATAAACGCGTTCTTGATTGGGTTTAGCAGGATCAAATCGTGAAACAGTGGCATCTTTTGCGAATTCCGCCGTTGCCTTCCATGGCGAACCCGTTTCAATGGACATATCCGTCACCAGTTCATTGGCCGCTGAATTATAAGATTCATCCAGCAAGGGCTGTCCCAGCGCATCTGTCCGGAATGAATTGCCCATCGCAAAGGTAGGCTGGAAGAAACTACAGCAATTACCCGGTCCGTCCGAACCCGTGTTGTAGGGCCAGTTAAGGTCAAACTCAGGATTGGCATTGTTGACGCTACCGGTATTGGCAGCAGACTGATAAGCCCAAATAGATTCTTCATTGTTATCATTGGTACCTTTGAATACATTTGCAAAAAGAGGCACCAATCCATACGTCTTGTCATTGGAAGTCTTCCCTTTGCCCGTTCCATCCGGATTGACGATCTCATCAAACTTGGCTTTGGCTTCAGTATATTTTTTCTCATACAAAAATATCTTTCCCAGGTAGGCCGTGGCAGCGCCCTTGTTAACTTTTCCAACCTGACTTTGTGTTACCGGAAGATTGTTGTAGGCAATCGTCATGTCAGCTTCAATCTTGGGGTAAAGGTCAATATCATTCTTTACCTTTTCAATACCACCTTCCACCCCGCCCGCGGATGGCAAAACGTCAATGTTCTCGTCAACATAAGGCGTATTCCCAAAAGCCCGTTTCAGTTCGAAATAAAAGTGCGCCCTTAAGAATTTGGCCTGTGCTTCATAGGATATTTTATCCGCATCCGTAACGTCCGGACCTGGCGCTTTCAATAACCTTAAAAGAGCATTCGCACGCGCTATGCCTTCATAGTTACCGTTCCACTTTTCCAGAATTACTCCCTGAGAAGCAAGCGCTTCAAACCGTTGGATCGGATTGATATCACTGAAGTCCCCGGGATCAGTCCCTTTATCGGCATCTCCGCCGCGGATACTGCCCCAAACCCAGTTACTGGGACTGGCCATACGACCAGCGCGTCCGTTTACCTGTGAGTAAATGGCAATAAGCGCATTCTCCAGACCTAGCTTTCCAGACAGTAACCCTGCATTCAGGTTGCCGGTTACGGGAACATCAAGGAAGGAGTCTTTACACGAATACAACAGGGACACCACCGCAATAACGGCAAGGATTACCCCACTTTTGATTCTTTTATTTATAACATCTTTCATAGTATGATTTATTAAAAAATAAATGTCTGTTAAAATCCAAGATTAAGACCCAACGTGTACTGCTTGGTAAGCGGGTAGTTGCCTACATCAATACCAAAATTGGTATCTGCATTTCCACCCACGCCCGGATCCAGGCCCTTGTATTTCGTTATCGTAAACAGGTTGTTGGCCGCCGCATAAACTCGCAGTTTTGTCATTTTCCATTTGTCCACCATAGAGGCCGGGAAGGTATATCCTACCGTTACGTTCTGGAGCCTCAGGTAATTTCCATTCTCAACATAGTATGAGTTGGCAATCTGGTTGGTACTAAAGTTGGAAGCACTCTCGAAAATAGGAATGGTTGCACCCGTATTGGTCGGCGTCCAGGAATCCTTTACCCGTGTAGCAATGGCCGCACCCTGGAAGGAGGGATAGAAATCAGTAAACCATCTTGAAGCATTGAATATTTTACCACCCAGTGAGGTATACATGTAGGCGGTTAAATCAATGCCTTTCCAGCGAAGGATAAAGTTAAAGCCTCCGGTAAATTTGGGTACAGGACTTCCCATAAAGGTTCTGTCATTATCATCAATCTTACCATCGCCATTAACATCCTTGTACTTAAGCCTTCCGGCAGCAGCTCCGTTCTGAGTGGCATGATTCGAAACATCTCCGGCATCCTGGAAAAGGCCCTCTACAATATATCCATAGAAAGAAGAAATAGGATAGTTCAGCTGATTCCGGATAGGATTAAGACCCCTGAACCCGGGGTTGACGGTCGTCAGATAAGTTTGACCGGGAGCAATAGATGTAATTTCGTTCTTCAGCCAGCTTCCTGTCAAGGTTGCTTCGTT
>DATHFS010000408.1:0-7737 GCA_035317975.1 Cyclobacteriaceae bacterium
AACGGCCGGATCAGTGAATTGCATTGTACCTATATACCGGAAAGTAAGAGCGGATCCGATGCTTCGGGCATTAAGGTGAAGGGTACGTTGCATTGGGTCAGCATTCAGCATGCTGTTCCGGTCGAAGTCAGGCTGTACGATAGGCTCTTCAAGGTCGAGAATGTGAATGACGCCGAAGGGGATTTTAAAGACTATCTGAATGAACATTCTCTACAAGTCGTTCCCGCTGTGTATGCGGAACCGTCAATCGCTTCTCCCGGTTCCCATGATCGCTATCAGTTCATACGGAAAGGGTATTTTGCACTTGACCCCGATTCGACCCCCGCAAAACTGGTATTTAACCGTACCGTTACCCTCAATGACATATGGGCAAAGGAAGCGAAAAAAGTAGTCTGAACTGGGATTTGTGATTTTAAGGATAGAAGTGATTCCCTTGCCTTGGTTGACTACAACCCGTTATCGTCTGCCAATTTTAACCTCGGCAACCGCTTAAGTACACAGGGTGATCCATCATAATCATCATTAAAATCACAATAATCACAGTTCAGACAGCCTCCGCGATTGCGATGCACGAAATCTCCACATTGGCATCCTTTGGTAGTCTGCTTACTTCAACCGTTTCGCGGGCCGGCGGCTCGGCAGGAAAATATTTTCCATAGGCCTGATTGACGAGCGGGAAACTGCCCATATCTTTTAAAAAAATGGTGCTCTTTACGACGTGGGAAAAATTCAGCCCCGCGGCTTTCAGAATTTCTTCGAGGTTCTTCATCACCTGATTCGTTTCATCGGTGATGTTACCGGTTAGGAGATTGCCGGTTTCTTTTTGAAGGGCAATCTGGCCCGAAAGAAATAAGAGATTGCCGGCTTGAATGGCCTGGCTGTATGGACCAATGGGTTCGGGTGCACTGGCGGAATAAACAACGATTTTTGACATAGCGATGGGTTTGTTACTTTTGGTCAAATATCCGAATTTCCATTTAGTTATGAACATTCTGGTGGTGGGAGGCAATGACAGTGCAAAGGAATGCCGCCATAAATTTGGCCCGGGTCACACCTATATTCACGAAGAAAGTCAAGAGCCGGCAAGAGCATCTCTTGATCAATGCGAGGTGGTTTTCGATTTTTTGAATGATCTGAAGCCAAATCAATTAGAATCGTATAGAGGTATTCAGGCTCCTGTTTTTATTAATACAACAAAGATCAGTTTGCATGTACTCAATCACCCACTCACTCCGCCCCTGGCTATCCGGCAATTTGGATTCGCGGGATTGCCGACTTTTTTGAATCGGCCGGTTCTGGAAGTGAGCTTGCTCCAGCCCGAGCATCGGAAAGAATTGACGGACCTTTGTCATCGGTTGGGAACCGATTTCCAAATTGTGGAAGATCGTGTGGGACTGGTTACGCCAAGGGTGATCTGTATGATCATCAATGAAGCCTATTTTACTGTAGAGGAGGGTACTGCCACACGCGAGGATATCGATCTGGCGATGACGCTGGGAACCAATTACCCCTTTGGGCCTTTTGAGTGGTGCAGGAAAATCGGGGTAAAAGAGGTGTATGAATTGCTTGCAGCCGTTTACAAGGATTCGAAGAATCCACGGTATAAAATCTGTCCGTTGCTCAGGAAGGAATACCTGGCCGTTACCGGAATGGGATAGTGGCCCGTTTAATAAATTATGTAGCGCGAATTATGCCCATTCTGGTTATTGTAAGACATGGTCAATCGACCTGGAATCTCGAGAACCGTTTTACCGGCGAAGTGGATGTTGATCTCACTCTGCTGGGGGAAAAAGAAGCCAAAAAGGCAGGAAGGCTTCTAAGACCATACCATTTTGATAAAGCCTATACTTCGGTGCTCAAAAGGGCCATTCATTCACTGGATATTATTTTAGAAGAAACCGGTAACACTCATATCCCTGTAATCAGGACACCGGCGCTGAATGAGCGGAATTACGGAGACCTGCAGGGACTGAACAAAACGGAGACTGAGAAGAAGTATGGAGCCAGCCAGGTATTGTTGTGGAGGAGAAGCTTTGATGTAGCGCCTCCGCATGGAGAAAGCCTCAAGAATACCTACGATCGTGTTGTGCCGTACTACACAAAAGAAATAGCGTCCGACTTAAAGGATGGAAAGAATGTTCTGGTGGTAGCCCATGGCAATAGCTTGCGGGCATTGATGATGCATCTTGAAAATATACCTCAGGAAGAAATTGTGAATCTGAACCTGGCGACGGGAGTACCGAGGCTGTATGAATTGGATAATGACTTGCACATTGCAAAAACATATTATATTCAATGATTTAAAACGGCACCCGAATTCTGACTCTCGTACCACACGCCTGGTTTTCTCTGACGAGGTCTTCAATTTCAAAGGCAGCGCGTTGCTGCTGGTTGATCAACTTCAGGCGTTCTTCCGTGAGTTGGATTCCCATCGATTTGTGTGCCGGGAAATTTTGATGGCTAATCTTCATTGCCGCTTCACGGCCTACACCGTTATCTTCAATCTCAAAAATAATGGCTTCATCCTGTTCATGAATCCGGACCACCAGCGTGCCCGGGGTGTCTTTATTATAGAGTCCATGCAGAATGGCATTTTCAACATAGGGTTGAATGAGCAAGGATGGTATTTCAATGCCATCGATGTCCACCTCCGGGTCGACCTGTAAAACAAAGTTGAACTTGTCCTCAAACCGGGCCATTTCCAGCTGTACGTAATTTTTCAGCATCTCAATTTCTTCTGCTAAACTAATTTTGTTAGTTACAGAATGGGTCAGAATGCTCCGCATGAGTTTTGAAAAAGTGGACAGGTAGTTGATGGCGTTGAGCCGGTCATTTTTGGCAATGAAGAATTGAATGGAATTGAGGACATTAAAAATAAAGTGTGGGCTCATGACGGAGCGCAGCGCCACCAATTTCAATTCGCCCACTTTCTTATTCGCTTCCGCCAGCTCACGGTCATTGGCTTTTCTTTCCGTGATATCTTCAACTTGCGAGGCAAAGTGCAGGGGGTTTCCCTCGCCATCACGGATCAAGGCTACATTGAGGTTGATCCACACAGTGGATCCGTTTTTATGAATGTAGCGTTTTTCCATTCGAAAGCTTTCAATTTCTCCACGCAACGCTCGTTGTTGAAGCGCTATGTCAGCGCCAAGATCGTTGGGGTGCGTAACGTCCTGGAACGTAAGCGAAAGAAGCTGATCTTCAGGGTATCCGACGATATGGCACAACTCCATGTTCACTTTCAACCATTTCCCATCCAATGATACCAACGCCATTCCAATAGCGGAATATTCAAATGCACCCCGGAACTTGGCTTCGCTGATCTCCACTTGCTTCTGAACTTTGCGCAGTTCGGTCACATCGCGGGCAATAACAAGCATCCGGCCTTCCTGCGTTTTCTTGACATTGGCCTCAACGTCGATAATCGTTCCATCCTTATACATCATACGGCGATGGCTGAAGACGTGGTCACCCCGGTCGAGTTCCTTATACCGTATCGGTTGTTCTTTTAACTGCTGTGGATCAATAAGCGCTTCTATTCTTAAGCCCATTAATTCTTCCTTGCTGTAGCCAAAGGCGGTGCATAAGCTGGCATTGGCGTCGATAAAATTTCCGTTAAAATCGAGGATCATGATAAAATCCGACGCTTGCTCAAAAAGGGATCGGTATTTGTTCTCACGGGTGCGAAGGAGTTCTTCGGCTTCCTTGTAAAGGGTAATATCATGACAAATCCCCATCGCACCAATGACATTCTCACCTTCCCGTAACGGGAATCCGTAAAACCGAAGCCTTTTGATGTAGCCAAGCGGCGTTCTTACCCTCAGAGTGAGATCATATGGTACCCCCGTGCGTATTAGTTCGAGGGTAGCATGAGTGAGGATCGCACGTTGTTCGCCCCATATCTCCGGGAGAGTGGTAGTTTTAAAATTGAAAGTCCTGTCCAGACCAAAAATATTATACATCTCATCTGACAAAAACAGTAATGTGTCTTTGGGCCTATATTCCCAGCTTCCGATTTTTGCGATCCGTTGAGATTGATTAAGAATTAATTCCCGGTCAGCCGATTGCTGGAGAAGGGTAAGGAGTTTTTGATTTAACCGGTGAACCTCATCCGCCGCCTGTTGCTGAATTACTTTATTTTTATCGGCCAGGTCATCAATGAGTTGATTATTCAATTCCTCACTCTGCCCGACCAGCCGTTTGAGAAAAAAGGAACTGGATCCAATGATCAAAACGGAAATGAAAGCCCGTACAGTATTAAATTGATAAGTAGGATCGTGAAGGCCCATTTGCCAATACCCCACGCCAAAAACAGTCAATATCGGATCAAAAAACAGGAGGAATACTATCGGACCCAACAACCCGGGTACAAATAGGGACTTTCTGCGAAGATCGAACACGAGAAAGGGAAAACAACTGAAAGCAAGTATAAAGAAACGCAACCCCACGTAGGTGGAAGTCTCGAACTCCGATACTTCCTTCATCGTCTGAAGAGTTGCATACAATTGATAGGCAGGCGGAAGCCAACAAAGGGCTAGCCGGCTCACATTGATAAAGCCAAACCGGTTGAGCAGGACAGGCAAAAGAAAAAGGATGCATCCTTGCATCAAGGTGAGGGCGATCGAAAAGTTGATATGCGCGAATAAATATCTTCCGATCAGCAACAAGAGAGTAGCCCCCGCGGCTACCAGCGAAATGTAATTGGTCAGGACGATGTTTCTTTTTTCTGACTTCCCTTCAGCGTAAGAGACACCACTTTCAGTTATTCTCTTCAAGGCGGACATCCACACTAAGTTCATCAAAATAAAATTCATTTATCGGTATTCCTCCGGCTAAAATTGCTCCTGCCCTGGTGCGACTTCCTATTTGCCTAAAGGAGTAAGGGTGGCTGCACGAGAGAAAGGGCTGGATCAATGAAATGGGTTATTGCGAAGTATCGTTATAGAGACGATCGCTTCACGCTGGGGAGTAATCGTAAACTGTATCTCCCCCTTGAGCTTGAACACAATCTTCTTGGCAGCGTACAGATTAATCAGCTCCGGATAGTGGAGTATTTCGGAATACCCTAAATTGGTGTTAGACAGTTTTTCTGTCAGTGAATTACTCAGTAAGAATCCTTTTGCCCGGAGCACGAATTCGACCGAATCCCGGGACGAATGGGTTTCAAGGAGTAGTTGGTTATTGGTTACTTTCGGCTGTTGGCAGAAAAATAAAATAAGATTTCTGAGCAAAGAAAGAACGATTTCTCCATTCTTGAATACCTGGGATCGATCCGGGCTTGAACAATGAAAATGGACCGGATGATCGACGCTTCCTTCCTGAATATTCGCAACCAAGGCGTCACAAACGGATTGCAGCGTTAGGGTCTGGGCCACCGACTCGTTCCCTTTATCGGATTCTGAAAAATAGATCAACCGGTGAAGTTTGTCATCCAGTTTCCCGGCAAAGATACCCATTTGCAGGAGCAGAAAATTCATTTCTTCCGGATCCTTGTTTATTCTGGCGAGGTTGATCAGTCCCATTAAGGTTGCCAGCGGGCCGCGTAAGGCATGGGCAGAATGATAAACGAAAAGATCAAGTTCCAAGGTCTTTGCGTCAAGCCGGGATTGCATCTTGCTTACCTCATCCAGATTTCTGAATTTCAGCACAATCAGTCCATTGACCTCGGCAATCAGTCCAAGGTAGAATCCCGAGACACCAAACGGAATGGTATCTCCTATGTTGCTGCGAACCTCAAAACGCTCTTCAGCAAAATAACCCGGCTTTAATTTCTCTTTTATGAGTTCCTGAATAGTAGTGGAGAGTTGCGAAACGGGCATGCCCTGAAGTTCATCGCTCGTATAGCCTATGGTTTTTAAAATGTTCTGACTTACGGAAATGAAATTAAGGCGGTTATCCAGAATGACGGAATCCGGAAAGAGGGTACCAATCTGTTGTCGGATATCTGTTTCAGAAATGATAGCTGTGGTGATATCGTTGTATTCCTCTTTCATTCTCTCTGGTCCATTGCGGCGTGGAATCATCAGCCAAAAGTCATGAAGCGGATACCGGATTTAAAGGGAAAATGAGTAACTGGCGGAAAAAATGAGCAACTGGTTTCAAGACGTTGCTCCATTGATACGGGAAAGGAAACCCTCCTTCTTCCGTTTCGAAACGTCCAATGATTTGTCATTGTTCATAACGACATACCCTCCTTCGCCCCGCACATACTTTTTTATGCCGTTGAGGTTGATCAGGTAGGAGTGATGGATACGGAAGAAATTATGATCAACAAGCATATCTTCATACTCTTTCAATGTCCGGCTCACCACGTATTTCTTGTTATCGTCCATGATGATCTCTGTATAGTTACTGGCGGCTTCGCAATAAAGAATTTGATTCACCTTAACAAACACCAAACCGTCTGCCGTGGGTAAGGCAAGCTTATAATTTTCGGAAGACCCGGTACGGAGGTTTTGCAGGAGTTGCTGAAGGCGTTCGGTGATCGTATTGCCGATTCGCTTCTCTACTTTGACAAGGGCTCGCCGTAGCTCTTCGATATCGATCGGTTTGAGAAGGTAGTCGATGGCCGAAAACTTAAACGCTTTGATAGCAAACTCTGAATAGGCTGTTGTAAAAATGACTTCAAAATCAAACGTTTCCGACCGGGTGAGCAAATCAAATCCCGTTTCACGCTGAAGCTGAATGTCCAAAAAGACCACATCCGGATTAAACTGATCGATGGCGTGAATGGCCTCGGTGAGATTCTGACAAAGTGCCTTCACCTCAACACCTTCACAAAAGTCCTCCACCAGGATCCGTAAGCTCTCCCGGCTCTTTAATTCGTCGTCCACAATGATACTGCGAATCATAAAAACAATTAATACTATAAATTACCTTACTTCCTGAAGGAATCAAAGGTGATACAGGAACTTCTTTGCTTTTCCTTAAAATGGCAAAGCCTTAACGTATTGACAGTTAAGGCTTTTGCGAAATGGAATTGATTCGAAATGGCTTATTATTTCAGAACCAGCTCTCCATTGTGCATCCCATTTGTGCCAGGTTGAATGCCATTTTGCTTTGTGCTGCGGGCAATCAACTCCAACTCCTGGATGCGTTTCAAATATTCCTTTTCCTTCCTTCCCATTTCTTCCTGCGTGGCAGAAAGTTCTTCCATGTTCTGGCGCATTTCTTCTTCCTGGGCGCGCATTTCTTCGGCTTGCTGCTGGGTTTGCGCCAACAACCGCTTCGTACGGTCATTTACCTTCGCCGAAGAGACAGCAGACGCTACATTCTCAGCAAGCTTTTCCACGAACTCGATTTCAAACTTTTCGTATTCTTTCAGCGAGGCAATTTCAATGACACCATATACCTTTTCACTTACTTTCAAAGGAACCACTAAAACGCTGCGCGGATTAGCTTCGCCCAGACCGGACGTGATCCGCACATAGTCTGTAGGAACTTGCCGGAGATAAACGGTTTGGCCTTCCTGCCACGTCTGACCGGCCACGCCTTCCCCTGCCTCTATCCTTGTCTTAATAAACTTCTTTTTACCCCACGCATAAATCGCAGCCAGTTCCAAATGCACATCGGAATCATTCTCATCGTTCATAATGAACAAGGCGCCTTGATTGGCTTGGAGATACTTGACCAGATAGCTGATGATCTTATTGGAGAGTTCCTCAAAGTTTTGCTGATCATTTCGAAGGATTTCTCCGAAATCGGCAAGGCCTTGCGTAGCCCAGTTGCGCCTCTTAT
>DATHFS010000409.1:0-5113 GCA_035317975.1 Cyclobacteriaceae bacterium
AAAGACATTCTATAAAATAGGTACCGTCCTCGGAATAACGGTGTTGATTTTTCTGGTAGATGCCTGCCTGAAAGACGATCGCTACGTTGACTTCGGCGCAGTATCGGAAACCATTGAGTTTTTGGATGCCGTCCCGGGTAAAGCAACGGCTTACAACTACGCCGACCCTACCAGTCCTGATCCTGAAACGGTTCTTCTCAAGATAAACCAAGCGGGACCCAATGCTACCAATGAGGACATCACCGTCACCGTGGCAGTGAGTCAGCGGGGTCTGGACATGTACAATGTGGATCAAAACCACCAGCCAGGGGTAGCTTTACCAGACTCCGCCTACACATTTGAAACCTCTGCAACCATCATCCATGGTAAGGACTCGATTAACAATAATAACCGCGAGGCGCAAATCAAACTTTTGCTTACCCCCAGTAAGACACCGGGCACGTTGGGCGTGAACTATGTGTTTTCCCTGGAGATCGTAAGCGCAAAGACAGCCTCGGGTAAAGATGTCATCATTAGTTCGAACCGAGGGATTATTAATTTTAATTTCTTCCATAATCTGTATGATGGAGATTATAAATCCACCGGTAGCCGATTCAATTTTAATACGGCTGCTGATTATGCAGGCTGGGACTCAGCGGCACAAAAACCATTAACAGGAAGTGTCTATACAGTCTCGACGCCGAACCCCTGGGTGTTTGCCCACGCACCGGTTGGAACAGTCTCCCCGAGTACCTCTTACGTCCACGCAGGTAATGATGCGGCCGCGTTCGGCACGATCAATTTCACGGTCAATAATGATAATGTAAATACGGTGAATGGACCTGCTTCGACAGTGACAGTGACTTCAAATTGTCCGGGCTTTGATGGGACCAATGGAGCTTGCGCGCTTCCACAAACGCAGTTAGGGAATCTGGTTCAACTGTCTAAGGTGAAGGGATATTACTATGCTCCTACTAAGACAATTGACTTATATTATATGTATACGAACAACACTGGTACCTTCAGGGTGCTTCATGACCACCTGGTCAAGAACTGATCCGTAAACCTTAAATTCTAACATCATGTATAGATACAAATCAATATATAAGTCAATTTCAGCAATATTGGTTTTACCATTGTTGCTCGGGATGTGCACCAAATCGGACAAAGTTTTTACTTTCACTTCGAAGGTTATTACAGAAGGTTCCACTTCTGCAGCTGACCAAGCTGCAACTTCGCTGTGGTTTTCTACGGATAATGGTGCAACGTATTCTTTAACGCCGTTCTTGTCTGTAGGCAAGAAATTCAAAGTCAGAGTGATGGATGATAATCTGGGAATATTTTTTACAGACAAGAATTGTTTTGCGGTTGATTGGTCATTGTCCAATCCCCCGGCCGACAATCCAACATCGGAAAATCCGGAATTTACGATGGCTGACAACACCGCCATTGTTGCTAAAGTGACTAGCATACCATACACGGCTACGGACACGTCAGGGTGGTCTGGTGACTACTCTGGGGACGAAAAGGACCTCATCGTTGACGGAGTTGCCCAAGGTGATGGCAGTACTGATGCAATAACGATTAAGGCCGATCTGTCTACGCCTAATGGCTTAATTATGAACAACTTCTTTGGAGATGGTCCAGGTGTAACGGTGCATTTTGTTCTAAATCCATCAACCAAACTTAATGATCAATTTGTGACTGTTCCTGTCCAGCTAACCGCTGATAAAGGACCAACTGGCGTTCCAGGAACGGCCGTCGCCTCCGGGTCAGGCACATATAATCAGTGTACAAAAGCACTTAATATTTCTGTTACGTATGAGGCCTTCGGGAGCACATTTCAGTGGACTTATGTTATCACAAAGTAGTAAAGTATCCTAACCAAGAAAAGGGCTGTCGCAAGACAGCCCTTTTTTTGTGCTCAACCAGTTGCACGGCTATCCGGCAGGAGCGGCAACCAATCAATGCTGACTGGTTATCTTCGGCCTAAACAGATTGTCCGGATGCATTTATCTTGTGAATATCGCTTGGGCCGAGCAAAATCTAAGCTGATGGGTTAGGTCTGTCTTGATCCCATCCTCAATCGTTTGTTTTACGCAAATTCCGCATTTTTTGCCTCCCCCAAGCGGTCCATCGCTGCACAATTACCTAACAATTTCCTAATAAAACTTTCACGTTTTCCCAATAATCCCCTATTTTGGGGTACCAAACTTATTTTCTAAATCTAAACCTAAGCCTATGAAGAAGTTATTACTGGTGTGCTTCTCATTCGTTTTTGTGCTCAGTGCCTGGGCCCAGGAGCGGGTGGTGACCGGTAAGCTGACATCCAAAGAAGATGGAGCAGCATTACCGGGCGTGAATGTGATTGTGAAGGGTACGACCAATGGAACGGTTACCGATGCGGATGGGAAATACCGAATATCCGTACCGTCCTCCGGCGCCACGCTTGTGTTCTCGTTTAATTGGTATGGAATCCCAGGAAGTTGCGGTGGGTGAACGATCGGTGGTTGATGTTCCCCTGGTTACCAATCTAACACAACTAAATGAGGTGATCGTGACAACCGCCGGCGGATTACAAGCCAGGGAAAGGGAACTCGGTTCCGCTAATACCATTCTCACAAAGGAGAACCTCACGGCCGGCAAAGCAGTGAATATTGCGGCGGCTATGCAGGGGAAGGTGGCCGGTTTTCAAATCAATGCCACGAGCAGCGGGGTCAATCCGGAATACAGGCTGATCCTCCGCGGTCAACGTTCCATGACAGGAGACAACCAGGCACTGATTGTGTTGGACAATGTGCCCGTACCCAGCGCCGTGTTGAGTAACCTCAACATGAATGATGTCGAATCCGTCAACATATTAAACGGTTCAGGGGCTGCCGCATTGTATGGTTCCCTGGCATCCAACGGCGCCGTGATCATCACAACAAAAAAGGGCAAAAGCGGGGTTACCGACATCAACTTTTCCCACAACGTGACGATGAATCAGGTGGCATTCTATCCAAAAATGCAGACCAAATTTGGCGCAGGGGGATCTGCCTATGGCACCAATCTCGATGGTTCTCCTTTCTTCAATTACCTTGAAAACCAATCCTATGGTCCCGCTTTTGACGGCAAACTCAGGCCGCTTGGCCCACCAACAGAAGATGGCAGACAACTTTATACGACGTACGACTATAAAGATGCCCACTCCAAATTCTGGGATATCGGTCAAACCAATCAGACTGATCTTTCCTTTTCCACCGGGGATGACAAGTCCAGCCTCTATGTTTCCGGCCAGTATGTAACTGTTACGGGTACAACACCCGGTGATAAATTTACACGGGCAAATTTACGCATCAACGGAACCCGCAAGATTACGGACAAGGTTCGGGCTGCCTATTCGGTATCGTACGCACCGAACAACTATGACATTACTTCTCAAACCGGGTCTATCTATGATAACATGCTGAACATGCCTCAAAATGTTCCGATTACGATGATGAAGGAGTGGCGGGACCCTAAGGCATGGGGTAACCCCAACAACTTCTACAATCCGTGGTACCAGAATCCTTATTTCATGGCGGACAATTACAGGGAAAAAGACAAGAACAATTACCTCACCGGGAATATCGAATTGAAGTTCACGCCGGTAAAGGGTCTTGAACTCACCGCCCGTCAGGGGATTGCGAGCAGAGGGTATTTTCAGAAAGTGTATAACGGGGCGTTTACCTATTCTGACTATGCAAAAAATACAGATCAGAGTTCAAAAACAGATATCATCGCTTCGGTGTCGGAACAGAGCAACTACACCATTCAATCCATCACGGATTTCCTCGCTCAGTACAATAAGTCAATTACGGACTTTAATTTCAACATAGTAGCAGGAACGCAGATCATCGAAAATCAGGCTAAGTATATGGGAACGGGAATCGGCGGCCTGGTAGTAGGCGGACTGTACAACTTAAGTAACGGAACAGGTAATCCATCCTATGGTGAAGCTGACTTTAAGACCCGGAAACTGGGTGTTTACGGAAAAGCAACCATTGGTTATAAGGACTTTGCTTTCCTGACCGGTACGGGCCGGAATGACTGGGATTCGAGGTTGAATCTGGGCAGCAACTCCTTCTTTTACCCTTCGGTAGAGGCATCTGTTCTATTGAGCGAGGCCATATCCGCGATCAAGGATAACAACCTGATCAGTTATTTGAAGATACGGGGGGGTATGGCAAAGACGGGTCTTGTGAATTTGGGAAGCACTTCCCCCATCAGCGGATTGAGTGACTACGGCGCTTATTACACGAAGCCAACATTCAGCAGTAATACCAGTAATGGAGGATCAAACGGATTTCCCTATGGTTCCATCGCCGGTTATTCCCTCAGCAATGGTATGGTATCCAACAACCTGAAGCCAGAAATCACCAAATCCATGGAATTTGGAATCGACTTGAACCTGCTCCATGATAGGATCACCTCTTCTGTGACCTATTTCCAAACAAAAACCAGCAACCAAACAGTCAATACAGCTGTCTCCAATTCGACCGGCTTCAGCGCTTTGTTGAGCAATGTGGGTCAGACACAATCCCAGGGTCTTGAGGCGACATTGCACTTCCAGCCCATCAAAACCGATGACTGGACAGTGACCCTGGGGGGTAACTACACCTATCTGAACAATAAGGTGAATTTTATCTCCGATAATTTGCCGAGGATTACATTGGCCACTTCAGGAAGTGCCACATCCGTCGCGGCTGCAGGTGAGTCCTTTCCGGTGATCATGGGATTTGATTATGTGCGGGATCCTCAAGGGCGCGTTGTTGTAGACGGCGTTACCGGACTTCCGACTCAAAACTCGGCTGTTACTATTCTGGGAAATGCGACCCCGAAGCATAGGATTGGAACGGATGCCCAGGTAACCTGGAAAAACTTCCGGTTTACCGTTTTATTTGAATACCGTGGCGGCTACAAGGTTTTCAATGGAATGGGCGGAAGCACGGATTGGTCAGGTACGGCTTACAGGACGGGAGTGTATGATCGCAAAGCCTTCGTTTTCCCTAACTCGGTTATACTGGGATCGGACGGAGTTACGTATACTCCGAACACCAGTGTTGCCATTGCGAATGGTAACGGTAACAACGGATTCTGGTCTGATGGTATA
>DATHFS010000410.1:0-5059 GCA_035317975.1 Cyclobacteriaceae bacterium
CTTCGCCATGGTAGCCGCTACATTGCTCAGCGCCGCAGCAACGATTTTCTCCGTTTTTCCACGACCCATCTGTGCGTACACGACATTGTAATTGAGATCATCAAACCCGAGTAATTCAGTGGTCATTTTACGGTTTAAGGGGAAAGACGACCCATATCCTGCGGCGGAGCCGAGCGGGTTTTTATTGACGATCCTGTAAGCAGCTTCCAACGTAATGACATCGTCTACAAAGCTTTCGGCATAGGCGCCAAACCACAAACCAAAGGAAGAAGGCATGGCCAGTTGCAGATGGGTGTAGCCCGGCAGCAATTTTTCTTTGTGTTCTTCGCTTTTCGCGAGCAACAAGTCAAAGAGGTCCTTGATTTCGGCCGTCAGTTGTTGAAGTTCATCCCGCAGGAATAGCTTAATATCCACCAGCACCTGGTCGTTACGCGAGCGCCCGCTGTGAATTTTTTTGCCCATGTCGCCCAATTTTTTTGTCAGGAGCAATTCCACCTGCGAATGAATATCCTCGACACCTTCTTCTATTTTAAAATCCCCGGCGACGATTTGCCGGTAAATGACTTTCAGCTCCGACGAGAGCTTTTCCCGCTCCTCGTTCGACAATAGTCCCACCGATTCGAGCATCTCAATGTGTGCCAGCGAACCCAGCACATCAAACCGCGCAAGATGCAAATCCAATTCACGGTCCTGACCGACGGTGAAGCGGGTTACTTCGGAGAGAGCGTCTTTATCTTTTTGCCACAGTTTCATAATCGGTTACTGGTTACAGGTTGCTGGTTCCTGGTTTCAGGGGTTGAGTGTTAAGTTACTACGTCTCCAGGTCTTAACTAGATGTCGGTTACAGGTTTCAGGTCTCGGGGGTTGTAAATTCGTTTAAGTTGGCTTCTGCCCAGTGAATGAATTTGTTAATTCTCTTGCTCAGGGAAATATATTCATTGTGAAGTTTATTGTATTGATCCTGGTCATTGAATGATTTTGATTCAAATAAAAAATCCAGGTGAACCATAGTTTCATCACATTCCGATTGCGCATGGACTAAATATTTAATGAAATCACCCTTATATCTTCGTCGGCCATACCCTTCAACAATGAGCGAAGTTACAGCTTTTGACGACCTTCTGATTTGTCCACCTTCTTCATACGTTTCGAATTTTGGGAGAGCAAGTGACATCTTATGGACCTCAAGTGCCAGGCGCTTTGATTCAATGTAAATCTCCAAATCTTTATAACTTTTCATAACTGAGGCTGCGCCTGACCAGTAACCAGTAACCAAAAACCTGTAACCGACTCAAAGCATTTCAATCAACCCAATATACCTCTCCATTCCCTCCCTTATCTCTTCAAGATAAATAAACTCATCTGCACTATGCGACCGTGCCGAGTCTCCCGGACCCATTTTTATGGACGGTACAGGGATCAACGCCTGGTCGGAGGTAGTAGGAGAGCCATAAAGTCGCAAGCCCAGTTTTGTCCCCGCGAGAAACAAGGGATGGTCCCGGGAAATACCCGAGGGCCGCAAACGCAATGAGCGGGGGTTCACCTCGGAGGATAGGTTTTTGGTAATCACCCCGAGGACTTCCTCCAACGTATACGCATCGGTGACGCGAACGTCCACCGTAAATTTGCATTCCGGTGGCACCTGATTATGGGCCTGGCCGGCATGGATCACCGTTACCGACATTTTCACTTTTCCTAAAACGGATGAAACTTTCGGAAATTCATAATCCCGGACCCATTCGATGTCTTTCAACGCTTTATAAATAGCATTAACACCTTCTTCGCGGGCAGCGTGTCCGGCTTTTCCCTTGCTCAAACAATCCAGTACCAGCAACCCCTTTTCAGCAATGGCCATATCAGTCAGGGTTGGCTCCCCGACGATGGCGAAGTCAATCTTCGGCAAAAGCGGCCACATGCTCTCAATGCCGTTCGTTCCGGAAATCTCTTCTTCCGCGGAGGCTCCTAAAACCAGATTGTATTTCAAGTTCGGTTGTTCTTGAAAGTGGAGGAAGGCAGCAATCAGGGAAACCAACGGTCCCCCCGCGTCATTGCTTCCCAAGCCATACAATTTTCCATTTTCCACCACCGCAGAAAAAGGATCGCGGGTATAGCCTGGATTGGGCTTTACCGTATCGTGATGGGAGTTGAGTAAGATCGTGCCCTTGGACGACTCAAAGAATTTATTTTTTACCCAAACATTATTGCCGACCCGATGAGGCTCGATTTCCCGCTGCCGAAAAAAATCTTCCAATGCAGAAGCGGTCTCATCTTCCTCCCGACTGAAAGAGGGGATGGAGATCAGCTTTTTCAGGAGATCCAAAGTATCATCGTATATCTTTGATTCCAGTTTCATTACGTAGTTGCCGGTTGTCAGTCTCCGGTCAGATGTATCTTAACCGACTACCCTTTTATCAGCGTCCCCTCTGTTTCCTCTTTTGTATTTTTTAATAAGTCCATCGCATCTCCGATGAGTACCTCTTTAACGCCCAATCGGATTGCGGAAAAGGCATTTTCAAGTTTCGGCAAAATGCCATCAGCAAAAGCACCCTGGGCCTGGAGTTGCTTGTAGCGTACGTCATTCAACTGATGGATTACGGATTGTTCATCGTTGACATCGCTCAGCACGCCTTTCTTTTCAAAACAGAAAATCAACCGTGTGTCAAAATGCTTGCTTAACGAAACGGCCAGCACGGAAGCAATGGTGTCAGCATTGGTATTGAGGATCTCGCCGTCGGCGTAGGTGAGGGGTGCAAAAACAGGGATCACATTTTGTTTGAGCAGAAAATACAGGAACGTAGAATTGACGCTGTCCGGATTGATGTCACCGACAAATCCATAATCAATGGCACCAACCGGACGTTTGGTTGCTCTGATCAAATTCGCATCCGCGCCCGTAACCCCAATGGCATTGCAGTGCTGCGCCTGGAGGGTAGCGACGATTTGTTTGTTAATTAACCCGCCATACACCATGGTTACCAGGTCGCGCGTAGGTTGGTCGGTTATCCTCCGGCCATTCACATAGTTCGACGCAATACCCAGTTGATCTCCGATTTTGGTTGCAATCTTTCCCCCTCCGTGGATCAGGATCCTGGGCGTTTGGATCGAAGCAAAGTCTTTCAGAAAAAGGTTCAGCGCCTTCTGGTCGTCGAGTACATTACCTCCGATTTTTATAACGAATAGTTTGTTCATTGCTGTTCACCTCACCCCCGGCCCCTCTCCGGGACGGAGAGGGGAGGAGTTATTCTGTTTTATGGTTTTCTCACCTTCTCGACTTCTCGTTCACCTCACCCCCGGCCCCTCTCCGAGGCGGAGAGGGGGGAGGTAATTACATTTTGATGTTTTTTTATCTGACGTTCTCCATTCTCCATTCTTACTTATCAACTTCTCGCTTCTCAACTTCTCACTTCTTACGCAGAATCTCACTAATCACCGCCTGCGCGGCCCACACGCGATTGGCGGCTTGCTGCACAACGATGGAGTTCGGTCCGTCCAGGACTTCATCGGCGATGACGACATTCCGGCGAACGGGCAGGCAGTGCATGATCTTTGCCTCATTCGTATTTTGTAATTTCTTGTTGGTGATCATCCAGGAAGGATCCGAATTAAGAATCTTTCCATACTTCTTGTACGATGACCAATTCTTCACATATACAAAGTCGGCCCCTTCCAGCGCTTTATCCTGATCAATTTCAATCCAGGCGGTTTTCGAAAACTCGTGGGCCAGTTCATACCCTTTGGGATGCGTGATCACAAAATCGATTTCAGGCCAGGCATTCATCCATTGTGCAAAGGAGTTGGGCACGGCTTGAGGCAACGCTTTCACATGAGGGGCCCACGTCAGAACGACTTTTGGTTTGCGCGTCTTGTCCATTCGCTCTTTTATTGTGATCATGTCGGTCAAACTCTGCAAAGGATGAACCGTTGCACTCTCTAAACTCACGATGGGAATTCCGGCGTATTTTACAAATTGATTAATATGTTGTTCGCTGTAATCTTCTTCCCGGTTTTTCAATCCGGGAAATGTGCGGATGCCAAGTACGTCAAAATAGTTCCCCATTACCGCCGCCGCCTCTTTCACGTGCTCCACGGTGCTTCCGCTCATGATGGCCCCGTCTTCGAACTCAAGTTGCCAGCCTTCCTTGTCCAGATTGAAAACGATGACTTCCATCCCCAGGTTCCTGGCAGCGACCTGCGTGCTGATGCGCGTGCGCAAGCTGGGATTGAGGAAGATCATTCCCAGGGTTTTCCGATGCCCCAATTGGTTGTCCTTGTAAGGAGAAGCTTTATAGTCCAACGCTATTTTCACAAGCGCATCCAGATCAATAACATCGGTGACCGACAAAAACTGTTTCATGCAACCACCCGTTGATTAAGTTCGACCATGAGGACTTCTATGAATAATTCAGCCTCTTCTTTTTTCAGGGCAAGGGACGGCAACAGGCGGATCGTATTGGGTTTGGCATCTCCGGTGAAAATGTGATGTTTGAATAGCAAATCGTTGCGAAGGGTTGCCTTAGTTTCAGGCAGGTCAAAGCCCAGCATCAAACCACGACCCCGTACTTCCAAAATGGACGGAAAAGCCTTGAGCTGTTCTTTCCAATACTCTCCCAGGTTCAAAGCGTTGTTCATCAGATTCTCCTGCCCGATTACTTCCAAAACGGCGAGTGACGCCGCGCAGGCCAGGTAATTTCCGCCAAATGTGGTTCCCAGCATGCCGCTCCAGGGCTTGACATCAGGGTGGATCAGTACACCGCCTACCGGAAATCCATTGCCCATGCCCTTGGCTACGGTGATCAGATCAGGCTTCACATTGGCATATTGATGGGCAAAGAACTTTCCGGTCCGTCCATATCCGGATTGGACTTCGTCGAGAATGAACAAGGCGCCTGCCGCCTTACACTTTTTAGCAAGGAGTTGCAGAAAGGAATCCGTTGGAACACGTATCCCTGCCACGCCCTGGATCCCTTCGATGATGACAGCGGCTGTGTCTGTGCCGATGGCTTCCGTAAAGGCGGCTTCATCGTTAAAGGGGAGGAAAACGATATCGTGCCCGGCGTTG
>DATHFS010000411.1:0-4511 GCA_035317975.1 Cyclobacteriaceae bacterium
CCAGCGGGTGGATGAGCAAGGTAAGTCGTATGCCTGTACCGCCGATGACGCTGCTTACGCAACGTTTGAACTCGAAGGCGGCATCATCGCGCATTTTAATTCTTCCTGGACGGTGCGCGTGAGACGGGATGACTTGCTCACCTTGCAAGTGGACGGAACAAAAGGATCCGCTGTAGCGGGCTTGCGCGAATGTTATACTCAGCATTACGGCAACACGCCTAAGCCAGTATGGAATCCTGATGTGGCTCAGCCTATCAATTTTTTTGAAGGCTGGTCAAAAGTACCTGAACAGGAAACATACGATAATGCGTTCAAAGTCCAATGGGAACTTTTCCTGAAACACGTTGTCAAAGACGAACCGTTTCCCTGGGACCTCCGCGCCGGTGCAAAAGGGGTGCAGTTGGCGGAAAAGGGATTGGAAAGTTGGAGCAAGCGGTGCTGGGTTGATGTCCCGGAATTGCGGGGTTAATCGGTGGTCACAGATGGTACAAATAATTTGATTTACAACTAAATTGGTGATCGGTGATCGGTGATCGGTGGTGCGGACAAAACGACTGAATGGATACTCTCTTTTATGGAATATAATCAATGATGCGTGATTCATTACCAATCAGAAGTAGTTTGTTGTAAAAATTTGGCAATGCACTCGCCAAAAGTTTCGCTTGTCCCGTGAGGGGCGCAATATTTGTAGAAAACGTATGGAATTCAAACATAGTCTCGTAGGCACGAAATATTGGTAAACACGATCAACGCGTGCAGTCGCAAGTCCCATAGGGACGGAATCGGTAAGCTTGTGATCAGTCATGTGAACCAAACAACTGAATCGGTGCTCTATAGTATGGAATACTTAATTAATCAGAAACTTGTTGTAAAACTAATCTAGCAATACCCTTGTCCCGTGAGGGACGAAATATTTGTAGAAAACGTATAGAATTCAAACACAGTCCCATAGGGACGAAATATTTGTAGAAAACGTATAGAATTCAAACACAGTCCCGTAGGGACGAAATATTTGTAGAAAACGTATAGAATTCAGACACAGTCCCGTAGGGACGAAATATTGGTAGAAAACGAATAGAATTCAATCACAGTCCCGTAGGGACGAAATATTGGTAGAAAACGAATAGAATTCAAACACAGTCCCGTAGGGACGAAATATTGGTAACCGCGAACGACGAGCGATCTCAAGTCCCATAGGGACGGAATTTTGGCAGCGCAATAGAATCGATAACCGGTGGTCGATAGCGCGAACCAAATGACTGAAAGGAACCCTCGACTCAACGTAATGCTGGATAATAAATACCAGGAACTCAAGACTAGGGACTAAGGACTAGGGACTCAAGACTAAACAATAGAAATGAAAAAAGTAGCATTGGTCACAGGAGGAAGCCGGGGCATCGGATACGGCATTGCAAAGCACCTTGCCGACCATGGCTTTGATATCGCCATCAATGGTGTGCGGGATGAAGCCGCTGTCGGCGACGTCGTAACAAACCTTCGGAGTTCGGGAGCAGACGTTCTCTACTGTCAGGGCGATGTTTCGTCTTCTTCAGATAGAAAAAAAGTAATACAAAGAGTAAAAGACCATTTCGGGCGGCTCCATGTATTGGTGAACAATGCCGGAGTCGCTCCTAAAGAAAGACGCGACATCCTGGAGGCTACGGAAGAGAGTTTTGATCATGTCATTTCCACGAACCTGAAAGGAACTTACTTTCTCACACAGCTTGCGGCGAACTGGATGATCCAGCAAAAACAGCGTGATCCCGATTTTACGGGATGCATCATTAATGTCTCTTCGATCTCTGCAACTGTAGCATCGGTAAATCGCGGGGAGTACTGTGTTTCCAAAGCAGGCCTCAGCATGGCCACACAACTGTTTGCCGTGCGATTGGGAGAGTTTGATATTCCTGTTTATGAAGTTCGTCCGGGAGTGATCGATACCGATATGACCTCCGGAGCAAAGGCGAAATACGATAAATTAATTGCAGACGGGCTGTGCGTTCAGCAGCGTTGGGGTTACCCTGAAGACGTAGGGAAAGCAGTAGCGGCATTGGCCCTGGGAAATTTTCCCTACTCCACCGGACAAGTTATTATGGTGGATGGAGGGCTAACGATTCCCCGGCTTTGAACCTCAGACCAAAGTAGGCAGTAGGCAATGGGCAATAGGCAGTAAGATCTCTTAAATAAAACGATGCTTATGAACTCTTCAAGAAGAAACTTCATTACTAAGGCCTCGCTGGCTACCGCAGGGATTTCCGCAGCGCTGAATTCCCTGGCCAACGCCGATCATCGCAAAGCAGCTTCAGAAAGCGCGGGCATGACGGAAGCCCCCGGCGCTTTTACCATCAACATCTTTTCAAAGCACCTTCATTGGCTTGACTATTCCGCTATGGCTTCTGCCGTTGCCGGAATGGGGTTCGAAGGAATAGACCTTACCGTTCGCCCTGACGGACACGTCTTACCCGAACGGGTTAGTGAAGACCTGCCAAAAGCGGTGGAAATCATCAGGAAAGCGGGATTGAATGTGTATATGATCACAACGTCCATCTCCAGCGCCGATGATCCTTTTGCCGAGTCAATTCTAAAAACAGCCGGCTCTCTTGGAATAGCCTACTACCGGACAGGCTGGATCCCCTACGATGAAAAGAGGAGCATGGTCGATAACCTAAAAGCAATTCAAAGCCGGCTTACGCAACTTGCTGCCCTCAATAATAAATATGCGATCCGGGGTCAGTACCAAAATCATTCCGGAGCCAATTTTGGCGCACCGCTTTGGGATTTATGGTCTGTCTTAAAAGAGGTCGATTCGCCCTGGATGGGCTCACAATATGACATCCTGCATGCGACAGTAGAAGGAGCGAATTCATGGCCGCTGGGATTGAACCTTTTGAAATCCTACATCGGGACCATCGACATAAAAGATTTCTATTGGACAAAAAAAGAAGGAAAGTGGCATTCGGAAACGACGCCGTTGGGAGAAGGCATGGTCGATCTGAAAAAATATTTTAAACTTCTAAAACAGTATGCGATCCGGGGCCCCGTTTCCATTCACTATGAATATCCGCTGGGTGGCGCTGAAAACGGCGCAAAAGTATTAACCATAAAAAAAGAAGAGGTCCTCGCCGCTATGAAAAGGGATCTGGTCACGGTCAAACAACTTTTGAGTGAAGCCGGTTTGAAATAAGCGATCCAGATTGGAATTAAACACATAGACACATAGATACATAGGCACATAGGCAATCCTGCTCGCTATGTGCCAATGTCTCTATGTGTCTATGTGTTTTTGGCTTAACTTGTACGCCATGGAAACCCCCAACTCCAAAGGCCGCGCGCACAGGGTGCGGAAGAACCTGAAGCAAGGGATGGCCCTTGCCTGGGCAGCCTCACCGAGTTCGCTAATCCGTTATTCATTACTGGGAATTCTTAACTCAACCATGACTCCCATGGCCGTCTACCTGGGTGCCATGCTGGTCAACCGGATTGCAGAAGCCCGCATACACTCCCTTCAATTCAAGGACGTCCTCTCCATCGTGATCGGTTTGTGGATTGTCGCCGCCGTGCAGCGCGCCGTGGGCGCTTACATGGGATACGGCAGGAATCTATTTGTCCGACGTGTTGAACTGGAAGCCGAGCGCCGTTTGCTGGCGCAGGCATCGAAGGTGGACCTGGGTCACTTCGACAACTCCGACTGGCATGATCGCCTGGCACGGGCCAAACGGGATGTATCCTGGCGACCGGGAGACTTGACGTGGTCCGTCCTCGGGCTTTCGGGGAACATCGTGACGATTATTCTGATGGCCTCTCTTCTGGCAAGCCTTCATTATGTACTGGTTATTCTTGCCCTGCTCGCCGCCGCACTTTCGCTGGCTCTTGAGAGTCGTGTAACGTCGCGTCCTTACAACTTTTATTAAAAAGAAACTCCTGAACAACGGGAAAGGGAATACCTGGGCGGCTTGCTTGCTCAACCTCGCACCACCAAGGAAATAAGAGCCTACGTGCTGGCCAATTATTTATTGGGAAGACATGGCAGACTGTCGGACGATCTTTTTAAACAACGGGAGCATATGTACCGGTCGGGCACCCGCGTGTCGATTCTGACCGGACTCGTAACCGGAACGACACTGGCGCTTGCCTATTTATTTGTAGCGGTGAAGGGTGTGGCCGGTACGATTGACCCCGGGGGCGTCGTGTTGGTGATAGGCGCCTTCACATCCGTTTCCGGAACACTGGGTCAGATCTCGAGCACGTTTGTTGCCGTCGATCAACACACTACATTCCTCGACGACTACTTCTCATTCTTATCAATCGAACCGCTGGTGCCTGTGCCCGCAAAGCCACTTGCTGTTCCAACCCGGCTTGACGAAGGGATCGAGTTTAACAATGTCACCTTCTCCTACCCCGGTGGAACGGAGCCGGCTGTTACTGGATTGAACTTGCATATTCGCAGCGGTGAACTGATCGCCTTGGTCGGCGAAAATGGAGCAGGCAAGAGCACGCTGGTCAAGTTACTG
>DATHFS010000412.1:0-3148 GCA_035317975.1 Cyclobacteriaceae bacterium
CGTAAATGACCCAATTTAAAGCCTCTATCGGGGTAAACCCTGATTTTTTCAAAATCAGCGGGTCTCTAATTTATAGCCAGGATATTCGGGCAATCTTTGTATCGGGATTAGCATGTACCAGCCAAATTTAAACTCCATGTCAAAGACCAGGAATAGCAACAAGTTCATAAACACCATTGACGAATGCCTGACAAATGGCGTTAAAAACGGGATTTTTCAGGTTTCTCTTGAGGATGACAGTTTTAATGGGAGGGAAGTGACCATTGCAGGCCAGCGCGTAGTCAACTTCGGTTCCTGCAGTTATTTAGGATTAGAAGTAGACGAAAGGCTGAAGGAGGGCGCCATTGATGCTACCCGCCGGTTTGGCACACAATACTCTTCCTCGCGTTTGTTTTCAGCTTGTAACCTGTACGAGGAACTGGAAGATCTGTTTTATAAAATCTTTGACAATAATCCCGCCCTTTTAGCGGCTACCACTACATTGACCCATATGGCCGCGTTGCCCATTCTGGTACAGGATGATGACCTCGTCATACTCGATCACCAGGTTCATGGTAGTGTGCAGCTTGCCGCCCAATTGTTGAAGGCCAGGGGAACAAAAGTGGAGATGATCAAGCATAACCGGATGGATATGCTCGAAGATCTCATTAAAGAAAACCCCAACAAATACAATAAGATATGGTATATGGCCGATGGCCTGTACTCGATGTATGGTGATTATGCGCCGCTAAAAGAGATCACGTATTTAATGGAAAAATATCCAACGTTTCACTTTTATGTGGATGACGCGCATGGAATGAGCTGGGCCGGAAAAAATGGCAGCGGGTATGTATTAAGTCAGGTGCCCCTGCATCCTAAAATGGTCCTGACGACGTCTCTTGCAAAAGGGTTCGGAACGGGTGGTGGAGTAATGGTGTTGTCGGATAAGGAGATGATGAGGAAGATCACTACCTGCGGCAGTTCCTACACGTATTCCGGTCCCGTACAGCCACCCATGCTGGGGGCCTCCATTGCGAGCGCAAAAATACATTTGACAGAGGAGATCTATGAACTTCAAGGCGCCCTGGCAACGAAGCTTGAATTGGCACGTAGCACGATTGAACGGTATGATCTGCCGCACGTCATACCGTCCAATTCACCCATTTATTATATTGGATTGGGGCTGCCGCGTGTCGGCTACAACATGGTAAGACGCTTGCTGAATGAAGGATTTTACACTAACATTGGAATTTTTCCCGGCGTGCCGGTTAAATGCTGTGGCCTGAGGTTGGCGGTCACCAATGGCCAGACCGAGGAGGATATAAAAAATGTCTTAGACGCTTTTCGATATCATTTCCCCAAGGTGTTGGAAGAAGAAGGGCAAACCATCGAAGACATCAGCGCGAATTTTAACCTCCCTTTTGAAAAGACGTCTAAACGCTATCCTACCTCGTTAAAGGAGATCTCGAATGATACACTTGCCATCCAGCACGAAACCACAATACATAAAATCGATAAGGCCCTGTGGGATGACCTTTTAGGAGACAATGGTACGTTCGACTGGGAAGGCTGCCGTTTTTTAGAAGAAACGTTTTGCGGCAATCCCGAGCCTGAAAATAACTGGAAGTTTCATTACCTGATCATTCGTGACGAAAATAAGAAGCCCGTATTGGCAACCTTCTTTACAGAATTGCTCTGCAAAGATGATATGATCTCAACAGCAGATGTATCTCGACAAATAGAAGAGATCAGGAAGAAAGACAAATACTACCTGACTTCCAAAGTAATCATGATGGGATCGCTGTTGAGCGAAGGCAATCATCTATATGTTGACAGAACCGTTCCACACTGGAAACACGCCATGCTCGAAATGGTCCGAATAATGAATGAGGAGAAACAAAAATGTGGCGCTGCGATGGTCCAATTGCGCGATTTGGATAGTGGAGATGATGAAATGCGCGAATTCTTAATTACAGAAGGATTTATAAGGGTGGACATGCCGGATACGCATGTAATTGAAAATCTCACCTGGAACACACCAGAGGAGTTGCTCCAGACCCTATCGCATAAAACAAGATATTATGTTCGGAAGAACGTTATAAAACCGGAGAGTAATTTTCAGATCACCTATCACAATGTAAATTCTGACGTAGACGAAAAAACGATACAACATTGGTATGATCTATATCTGAATGTTAAAAAACAAAGCTTTAACCTGAATACATTTGATTTACCTCTAAAGTTGTTTAAGAATATTAACAAACACAGGGGTTGGGAAACCATTGAAATTAAATTTAATGAGGATTTAGATACTAAAAACAAGACCGAACGGAGATCATTGGCGATGGTATTTTGTTACAATTCCAGCAAAAAGAACTACTGTCCGATGATTATCGGAATAGACTATACATTTAATAATGAATATTCGATTTACCGTCAGGCACTTTATCAAATGATTAAGCAAGGGCGCATTAATAATAATAAACGAATATACATTGGAATGGACGCATCGGTTGAGAAACAGAAATTGGGCGCTAAAAAAATACCAAAATCCGTATATGTTCAGGCTGAAGATAACTTTAATATGGAATTAATATCACTGATCAAATCATAAAAAGCATGATGAAACAAATAGAAACACAAGATGTATTCTTCAGCATAGAAGACGGAATTTTATTCTGTTCTTACAAGGCGCATTTGGAAATAGATATCGTTACTGCAAGAAGAATAATTAAAAACAGGATCGACTTTATGGACGGTCAACTATATCCTATATTAATTGATTTCTCCAATATGAAATCAGCTACGAAGGAAGCCCGTGACTATATGAACAGCTCAGAGGGGGGCTTAAATGGGCTATTAGGCGGTGCTTTTCTTTCGAAGAGTGTTGTAGCAACTCTATTTATCAACCTCTATCTCAAAGTAAATAATCCGGCCATTCCTGCCCGCTTTTTCACAAACAGGGACGAGGCAATTACCTGGTTGAAGAGAATAAAGTTGGAAAAAACACAATTTGCCTGACCCTATGACAATAAAACAATATCGATTGGTAAAGTATAGCATGGATAAGAATAGTGCTATTCTTCTTGCTGAGTTTCCGGCCAATTTGAAGATCGATTTGGCCGTTGCCAGAGAAATTGTTGGTGATCGGCTGGATTTTTTAAAAGAC
>DATHFS010000413.1:0-6705 GCA_035317975.1 Cyclobacteriaceae bacterium
GGTGCTATCGACCGTATTGTACTGAAATAGATTATCCCCCAGGAGTGGATTGTTGGCCGTAATGATAATGCCAATGTACGTTCCGTTACCGCTTACCCCTCTGCCTGCCTTCAAGCCCGTGCGCTTTATGGAATTATGGGAAAATGACCCGTGTACATTATCGCGCCACTCCACGCCGTTATTATTCGAGTCCGTAATCAGGTTATTTTTAAACGACGGATTTTCGCATGCCAGTACTTCCAGTCCATTGCTTCCTGAAAAGGCGATGGCGTTATTTTGAAATAAAACGTTGCTGCAGTTCTTTAGCCTGGCGCCAACCTGCCTTTGATACATAAAGGAAAGGTTTTCCAGTGTGATATGATTCGCGCCTGTCATGTTCAGCCCAACCTCCGTTACGCTGATCCCGATGGAATGTTCCGTTGGCGTTACCCCCTGATCCAGGTACAGGTAGACTTTTTTCGCAGACTTATCATAGAACCATTCACCGTTTTTGTCTAATGTCGACAGGTGCTTTTGAATAAAATAGCCGAAGCCGCCCGGGAGAGGATACGATGCCGGTAGTAAGAAAGTGAAGGTTTTGTTTTGATACGATAGAACGGGTAAGTTGTCCAACGTCCAGCGGCTGCTTCTTGCAACAACCTCTGCGTTGTCCCAATAGCCATCTGCAAAGTTCAGCGTGTTATCCGACAGCGCCGCCTGGCAGATGGAAGTACACTGAAGGGTTCGGTAGCCATCGTTGGGATATCTTCCCAATGGCTGAACTTTGTTATCGATGAAAAAATTACCAGGCTCGTTCTGGCATGACGGGCATTCGGCGACCCAGGTATTCTTCCCTGCTGTTGCCCAGTTTTTTATTTCTATTGATCCGCTGACCACAGGTTTTGGGCCGGATCCGTAAGCCCCGATATAAATCCTGTTTTCGGCAGTCCCCGAAAACAAGATGGTCAGCTCGCCGTTAAAGATGCTGCCCCTCTCAAAAAAAATGGAATCCCCCGGCTGGATCATCGGATTAGCATCCAGTAATCTCTTGAGACTGCGCCAGGGTGTTGCTGAGCTTGTTCCCTTAGACTGGTCATTTCCTTTTCCCGAGAGATAGTAATTTGTTGCCGTTGTGCGGACAAACGTGCCCAATACAATCCATAGACAAAAGAAAGCTTTCACGGTCTTGCGTTGATTTCAGCTAGTTATCCGGCTGTTCTACGGCGCCGTCGGATAGTCTTGTTTTATGAGGTGCGGAGAACAGGTTGCGAAAGAACTGATGAACTAACGCCTGAAAAGCCAGGACCAGGAAGTAAGAATTGGTAAACACATATCTCTTCCACAGCCTGCCAGGCTCGAGGTAGAGGCGGTACACCCATTCAAGGGAAAGGTTACGCATCCATGGGGGCAATCGCTTCTCTTGCCCTGCGTAGACTTTGAAAGCCTGACCAAGGCCCAGCAAGCAGGCGCTGATCTTATCCCTGTGCTCAGCCATCCACTTCTCCTGTTTGGGGCATCCCAAAGAGACGAATACAAGGTCAGGCGCGGCGTCGTTGATCCTTTGGACGATGTGCGACTTCTCTTCCGGTGATAAATTCCGGAACGGTGGTGAATAATAACCGCTTATTCTCAAGGCAGGAAATTCCTTCCTTGCCTTTTGCTCAATCGCTTTCAGAAGATCGTCGGTCGTTCCATAGAAGTAAACAGACTTTCCAGAGTCTTCCGCCTTTCTTAAAAGATCAGGGAGGAGGTCCATTCCGCAAATACGGTCCTGTTTTATTCCTTCTGATAACTTTAAAAACACGGACAGCGGCTTTCCATCGGGTGCCACCAGGTTGGCTTCGTCGATCACCCTCCGGAAAGCGGGGTCTTTATACGCCTCCATCACCATGTGTACGTTGGCAAAGCAGACGTAGGACGGAATTTTAGAGTGGACAAAAGAAAATATCTCGTCAATAAAATCCTCGTAGGTTCCGATGGATATGGAGGAGTTAAAAATAGTCTTTCTCTTCATCCCATCACCGATCATAGTATCAATAGGCCTGCTTGTCTCCCTTCAGCATATTCCATACGGTGAGGAAGATGATCTTGATATCGAGGGATAAACTCCAGTTTTCGAGGTAAAGCACATCATAGTATACGCGTTTCTCCATGAGTTCCCGCTCTTTTGTTTCGCCGCGAAAGCCATTGACCTGAGCATACCCCGTGATGCCAGGCGTGATGAAATGCCTGACCTTATAATTTCCGATCGTCTTTGAATACTCCTCCAACTGACTGATCATATTCGGCCTCGGCCCGACGACCGACATATTGCCCAGGAGTACGTTGAAGAACTGGGGTAGTTCGTCCAGATTTGTTTTCCGTAAAAACCGCCCTACGGCTGTTATGCGCGAATCATTTTTGGTAGCCTGGACCTCTGTACTATTATTGACGAGCATGGTTCGGAATTTATAGCAATCGAACAGTTTGTTCTTCTTCCCCGGCCTCAACTGCTTGAAGAAAATAGGCCCTTCTGAATCAAGTCGGATCGCCAGAGCAATCACTGGAAAAATAAAAGGGAAAAGGGTCAGGATCACGGTCATGGAAAATCCGATATCGAAGAGCCTTTTCAGAATAGCGTTTAGCGAAATGCCCAGCGGCTCCTTTCGGGTTGTCATGACAGGGATCGAATTGATCAGAAAAATGTTGTAATTATCATGCACCACTTTGCTAAAGTCAGGCGCTATTCTCAGATATATAAAATTATCGTCCGCAAACTTGGCGAGATCCTGGAGTAATTTGTCGTGTGTGAGCGGCAATGTAAAATAGATCTCATCAATTTTTTCCCGTAAGCAAAATTCCTTTATATCGCTCAATTTTCCGATAACAAGGTGTCTGTACCCCTTGGCTTCAAAGGGTTCATCATCAAAGAAGCCCTTGAACAAATAGCCTCCCGTCTCATCGGCAGAAAAGAACTGATAAAGTGCTTTTCCTGAGCCGGTAGCACCGATGATGATCACTTTGCGCTGATCAAACCCTGAAAACTCAACGTATTTCAAGATCAGTTTATAGAGCACCCTCATACCGACGATAAAGGCAGCCGCTAAGACGTAAATAGCGGTTAAAAATTTTATGTTTACGGTAAACACGTTGAACGTGTTCAGGATGGCGATGATCATCAGGATGTGAACAACAAAGGCGTTGAACAGAATCGTGCTGACGTTCTGCATCAAACTGAGAGTATCGATCCGGTATATCTTGAATAAGAACCCGGCAATGATCCAGATGAGGCTGAAGATAAGAAAGAAGGTAGTCACCTCAGATCGCGAGAGACCATCCACCAAACCCAACTCCCCGGTGACGGTAAAAGCCGTCTGAATCAGCCAAAAGTCGATGATGAATATCAGGACTTTGAAAACTGGCGAATAATATTTACCCCTCATGGTCGTGCGATTTAAGATTTAACATTCATTATTATAAACGTTCAAAATTTTCATGGTACGAAATAGCAGGTTGGGCGGATCGAATTCAATGATTGCGATCATGCTGGTTGCAAACTTTACTCATACCGTTTTTTGAGCCCTTTTCCGGGTTACGGCATGATGATCAGTATCATCGTAATTGAAAACCTGGGTCATTTGAGCCAGCTGCATTCCTGTCTAGAATTGTTTCACCAAGCTGAAGTATTCAACCTAAATCATTATGACAGACAACAACAAGAAAGTAGCATTGATCACAGGGATCACAGGACAGGACGGGGCCTATTTGGCAGAGTTCCTCTTAAAAAAGGGATATACCGTGCACGGAATCAAGAGAAGAAGCTCCTCTTTGAATACCGAACGCATTGACCATTTATATCGTGACCCTCATGAGAAGGATGTCAGGTTCAAGTTGCATTATGGAGACCTGACCGATGCTACTAACTTAATCCGCATTATTCAGGAAGTGCAACCGGATGAAATCTACAATCTGGGCGCTATGTCGCACGTTAAAGTAAGTTTTGATATTCCGGAGTACGCCGCCAATACCGATGGGTTGGGGACCCTCCGGATTTTGGAAGCAGTTCGACTATTGAATCTTATACACAAGACGAGAATATATCAGGCGTCCTCTTCCGAGCTATATGGTCTGGTGCAGGAAATACCCCAGCGTGAAACGACGCCCTTTTACCCGCGGTCGCCTTACGCCGCAGCGAAGTTGTATGCCTACTGGATTACGGTAAATTACCGGGAGGCCTATAACCTATTTGCCTGCAATGGCATTTTATTTAATCACGAATCACCGTTGCGCGGCGAAACATTCGTGACGCGGAAGATCACCCGCGCCGTCGCGCGCATTGCATTGGGCATGCAGGAGCAATTATACCTGGGCAACCTCAATGCACAACGGGATTGGGGGCATGCTAAAGATTATATAGAAGCGATGTGGCTGATCCTGCAGCAAGACCAACCGGAGGATTTTGTGATTGCCACAGGAGTAACCACGACCGTTCGGGAATTTGTGAACATGGCTTTCTCGGAAGTGGGGATAGAATTAGAATTTGAAGGTGAAGGCATTGAGGAAATTGCGCGGGTAAGGAGATGCCGTGACAGCGCGTATTTTGTAACGCCTGGAAAAATAGTGGTAGCGGTAGATCCAAGCTATTTCAGGCCCACGGAAGTTGAATTGTTGTTAGGAGATGCCACCAAGGCCCGGACGAAACTAAAATGGCAACCGAAATACTCGACACGCGATATTGTAAATGATATGGTGATGGCGGATTTGAGGTTATTTGAGCGCGACAAAATTCTGATCTCCAACGGCCAGGAAGTTCTTAAAAACGATGAGTAATGAAAAAAAATGCTAAAATCTACATAGCAGGTCACCACGGGATGGTGGGCTCGGCTATTCATAGAAGATTACAAAAAGAGGGCTATCGCAATTTTGCCTTAAAAGGTCACTCCCAATTGGATCTTCGCGATCCCTATTCTGTGCGGAAATTTTTCGAAGCGGAACGTCCTGAATACGTATTTCTGGCGGCGGCAAAAGTCGGCGGCATTCACGCCAATAATACCCAGGGGGCAGAGTTCATTCATGATAATATTTTGATTCAGACCAACCTTATTCACCAGGCGTTTGTGAGTAATGTGAAGAAGCTCCTATTCTTAGGCTCCTCCTGCATTTATCCAAAATATGCACCACAGCCTATAAAAGAGGAGGCCCTGATGACGGGAGAACTGGAGACTACAAATGAGCCCTATGCGATTGCCAAGATCGCCGGGATCAAGATGTGTCAGGCCTATCGCCGGCAATATGGTTCAAACTTCATCAGTCTGATGCCGACCAATTTATATGGACCGAACGATAATTATCACCGCATGAATTCACATGTGCTTCCGGCACTCATACGGAAATTCTACGAAGCGAAAACACAAGGACAGGAGACCGTGGAGATCTGGGGAAGCGGTGCCCCCCGGCGGGAGTTCCTGCACGTCGATGACCTGGCGGATGCTTGTTTGTTCTTAATGGATGGCTACGATAGTGATGAAATAATCAATGTTGGAACGGGCATTGACCTGAGCATCAAAGAGCTTGCGCTTCTGATAAAAGACTGTATCGGCTATGAAGGAGACCTGTTCTTTAATTCAGACTACCCCGATGGAACGCCGCGAAAGCTTTTGGACACGACCAAAATCAATGACCTGGGCTGGGTTGCGAAAAAAGAACTCGCCGACGGCGTGAGCGAAGTTTACTACGAATATGCAAACCAGGCAACCAACTTGTATGAATTATCAACACGATAGGATTACCACGATGAAACGGGAAGTGACCCTGGAACAGGTCGAGGCCCCGAACCAGGAGGAGACCGCGATCCTGTCTCACTACGACGTACAGTATTTCAATAATTTTCAAAAAGAGATAGGCGAGTTTGGCGGGAGGGCAAACAAGTTCATGTTTGAAAAGCATGTTTTGCCATCGGATACGGTACTGGATTTTGGCTGCGGAGGCGGGTTTTTGCTTAACAACCTGAATTGCAGTGAGAAAATTGGAGTGGAGCTAAATCCCGTAGCCAGGGAATTTTGCAACTATGAAATGGGAATTGCCTGCTACGAATCATTGAAAGATATTGCTAACGCGTCCATTGATACCGTCATTTCAAGTCATTGTTTGGAGCATACCATGAATCCGTATGGGATTGTTACGGGTTTATATGAAAAACTGAAGAAGGGCGGAAGAATCGTAATTGTGGTGCCGCTGGAGAATTACCAGTATCAATGGATCCCCAATGATGTTAACAATCATTTGTACAGTTTCAGCCCCATGAATCTCGGAAATATTCTACAGGCCGCCGGTTTCAAGGAAATAAAAATAGAGCCTGTATTCCACAAATGGGCGCCCAAACACAAACTAATAGACAGAGTTTTCGGATTTAAGATGTTTCACCGGCTAAGCTGGCTGTACGGAAATATCAACAGGAGTCTCGTTCAGGTAAAAGGAGTGGGAATAAAGGCTTCGCATTGATCGGCAGGCCTCGACATAAAGATCGCGGCAAGCCCCGGGTTTGCATGGGCTGGGAAAGAAGAGATTCAGTTCTGAAAAATGAAATTGAAAAATACCCTCGTTTCGGCAAAAACCGCAAACCAACACGTCTCAAACCGCAAAGGAAGGAAGTCCCAACCCCTTTTTGAAGCCGCTCCTGACCCAACCATTATTGTCGATCAGGCAGGGTGTATCGCATCGGTAAACAAGCTAGCAGAAAAAGTATTT
>DATHFS010000414.1:0-5452 GCA_035317975.1 Cyclobacteriaceae bacterium
TTTTTCTTTGGCTACAATCCGAAGAATGCCTGTCGCTTCTGCCGGAAGTTCAAACGTAGCTTTGTCCGACTCCACTTCAGCAATGATTTCGTCGAGCGTCACAAAATCCCCGTCTTTCTTCAACCATGTAGAGATGGTCACTTCGGTGATCGATTCACCTACTGCTGGCACTTTCATTTCCTTAACTCCACCAATTGCGACCGGTCCGCCGCCAGGTTTCGCAGGTTGCGAATTAGCATTAGACACTGGTTTAGCCGGAGCAGAGGCTGGAGTCGACGCCGGAGTTGGCGCTGGGGTAGAAGCTGGCGCGGCAACCTGGGCGGAATCGGCAACCTCACAAATAACGGTCCCGATAGGAACGGTTTCACCCTTTTGTTTTAGAATTTTCAAGACCCCAGCCTGAGGTGCGGTGAGTTCAAACGTCGCCTTGTCCGATTCCAGTTCGGCAATCACTTCGTCCATTTTTACCACATCACCATCGTTCTTCAGCCAGTTGGCAATCGTTACTTCGGTGATGGATTCACCCACCGTCGGGATTTTTACTTGTTGGGACATGTATGGTTACATTTAATAAGTTGAGTCACACAATTTAAAATTTAAGATTTAAAATTAGGGGACCACAATCTTAAATCTAAAATCTTGAATTTTAAATCTTGAATTTTAAATTTGAAGTGATTGGGTTACAATCTTTTCCTGTTCCGCTTTATGCACTTTGGAATAACCCGTAGCCGGCGAAGCGCTGGCCTTACGCGAAATAAATTCCATGGCCTGGCCCGGCATCATCCGTTGAATGTACGATAAGCAACCCATGTTAGCCGGTTCTTCCTGTGACCATACCAACCTGGCTCCTTTGTATTTCTTCAATACCGCATTCAGTTGCTTTTCCGGAAAAGGGTGCAGTTGCTCCATCCTCACCAGCGCCACTTCCTTGACTTTTTTCTTTTGCTGCACCTCCAGCAAATCATAATACACTTTGCCGGAACACAGCACGACTTTCTTCACGTCCTTGGCCGTGACATTGGGATCATCGATGACTTCCTGAAATGAACCCTTAATGAAATCCTTCGCGGGCGAAACCACGCCGGGGTGACGAAGCAGGGATTTGGGAGAGAAAACAATGCAGGGCTTTCGGAACGTCCAGGTTACCTGCCGTCGCAGCAAGTGAAAGATATTGGCCGCCGTAGTGGGATTGGTGACAACCATATTGTACTCTGCGGACTGCTGCAAAAAGCGCTCGGGGCGGCAACTGGAGTGTTCAGGGCCCTGGCCTTCATATCCATGAGGTAAAAGCATGACCAGGCCATTCATCCGCTGCCACTTGGATTCTGCGCTGGAGATAAATTGATCGATCATTACCTGAGCGCCGTTGACAAAGTCGCCAAACTGTGCTTCCCACAGTACCAGCGCGCTCGGGTTGGACATGGCATATCCGTATTCAAAACCCAGTACACCGAATTCAGAAAGCAACGAATTGTAAATAAAAAATTTCCGCTGTCCTTTTTCAATGTGATCCAATCCGCAATAGGGGTCATTCGTATTGGCATCAAAGAAATAGGCATGGCGATGTGAAAATGTTCCCCGCTTTACATCTTGTCCTGACATCCGTACGGGAACGTCTTCCGTAAGGAGGGATCCGTATGCCAGCAGTTCGGCTTCAGCCCAACCCAGAACCTTGTTATCGAAGAAAGCCGCTTTCCGGTCGGCCAGCAATTTTTCAATTTGTTTTAACGGCTTAAATCCTTCCGGGATCGTGATCAATGCTTTTGCTACCTTATCATAGACGGCCTGCTTGATGCCTGTTTCCGGGGATTGGTCAAAGTCTTCCGGTTTGGCTTTATGCATCTTCTCCCATTCCTCTTCAATCTTCTGAGGTTTGTAGGGAAGGGGTTTTTGTTTTACTTCATTGAGACGGTCCTGAAGCTGATTACGGAAATTTTTGTCCATCTCATCGGCCATGGCGGCGTCCACATCGCCGCGCTCGATCAGTTTTTTTACATACACTTCCCGCGGGTTCGGATGTTTGGCAATCAGGTTGTATAATTTGGGCTGCGTGAATTTGGGCTCGTCGCTTTCGTTATGACCGTGCCGGCGGTAGCAAAGCATGTCAATAAAAATATCCTTCCCGAATTTCTGCCGGTATTCGACGGCCAGCTTGGAGCAAAAGGTCACTGCCTCTGCATCATCGCCATTGACATGCAGGATGGGTGCGTCAATGATCTTCGCTACATCCGTACAGTAAATGGAAGTCCGTGCATCATCGTAGTCGGTGGTAAACCCAACCTGATTATTGATCACAAAATGGACCGTCCCGCCGGTCGTGTACCCTTCCAGTCCCGACATTTGCGCCACTTCATATACAATACCCTGCCCGGCAATAGCGGCGTCGCCATGAATAAGGATGGCCATCGCCTGCCTCAGGTCTCCTTTATATTCATCATCGATCTGGCCACGGGTATAGCCCACAACGAGGGGATTGACGGCCTCGAGGTGTGACGGGTTGGGGGTAAGCTTCAGGTATATTTTATTGCCCGAAGGGGTATCAATATGACTGGCATATCCCAGGTGATACTTTACGTCGCCATCACCCATGGTAAGGTCGGGGTTGATGTTGCCTTCAAATTCAGTGAAGATTTGTTCGTAGATCTTTCCGAGGATATTGGTAAGCACATTCAGCCGGCCGCGGTGGGCCATGCCAATCACGACCTCTTTGACACCGAGTTCAGATGCTTTGTTGATGATCGTTTGCAATGCGGGGATCGTACTCTCTCCCCCTTCCAACGAAAATCGCTTTTGCCCGAGGAATTTGGTGTGCAGAAAGTTCTCAAAAACAACCGCTTCGTTGAGTTTTCCCAGAATGCTTTTCTTTTCCTCCGCACTGGGATTATAGGTGTAGTATTCTTTCTCGCATTTCTGGATAAACCAATCCATGATTTCCTGGTTGCGGATATAGCTGTATTCAAATCCGATGGGGCCCAGATAGACCTTTACCAGTTTTTCAATGATCTTTTTTAAGGTCGTCCTGCCCAGTCCTACTTCTACCCCCACGTCAAATTCAGCATCCAGATCGGCGTCGCTCAAGCCGTAAAAGGTATGCTCCAATGGAACCTGGTGATCGCGCCTTTCCCGCACGGGATTGGTATTCGATTTCAGGTGAGCCCGGGAGCGGTAGGCATGGATGAGGGTGCGTACATGAGTCTCTTTGATCGTGAGCGCATCTGCAGAAACAGCGGTATGACCATTTTCGCCGAAGCGCTGTGTTGAGAATTCGTATCCTTCAAAAAACTTTTGCCAGGTGAGATCAACTGAAGAAGGATCTTTTTTATAGGTTTGGTAGAGCTGATCGAGATAGCCTACGTCAGCGTTAGAGATGTAGGAATAGTTGTCCATAACTAGAATGAGTGAGCTAACAAATGTAAAAAACGTGCTTTATATTAAAAAACCTAATAATCGCTTAAACAAATATTGCCTTTCAGAGCCTGTAGCCCCACATTTGCCAATTCATTAGAAAGTCCTTTTTGCCACAGATTCACTGATTTTTGGGCAACAACAAGTTTAATTATGCAAGTGAATGAACTGGCTTCGCAAGCACAAATGATAATCTGCGAATCTGCGGCCACTTTTTAACCAAAATCCCTTACCTTTGCGTTCCTTAAAAAACTGGACGAGATCCTAACCTTTAAAAACGAAGTAAATGGCTGTAAAAATCAGATTGGCCCGCAGAGGCCGCAAAAAACTGGCAATATTCGATGTAATTGTAGCCGATAGCCGGTCTCCCCGCGATGGCAAATTCATTGAAAAAATAGGCACCTACAATCCGCTTACAAACCCCGCCAGCATCATCCTGGACGACCAAAAGGCATTTGACTGGCTGATGAAAGGCGCCCAGCCCTCCGATACAGTGAAACGCATGCTTTCTTATCGCGGCGTGATGCTGAAAAAACACCTTCAGATTGGTGTTGTAAAAGGCGCAGTAACTCAGGAATTAGCAGATTCTAAGTTGGCCGAGTGGGTAAAATCAAAGGAAACGAAGATTCAGAGCAAGGTAGACACCCTGGCCCAGGCTAAAAAGGACACTGCCAAAGCCCGCAAGCAAGCCGAAACAAAAGTGAAAGAGGACCGTGCTGAAGCCATTCGCAAGAAGGCCCTGGTAGCGGAAACCCCTGCACCTGTTGCGGAAGCCCCTGAAGCTGAAGCCACTCCCACAGAATCTCCTGCGCCCGAAGCATAATTGTTTCCCGCAGATCGCGCAGATTTACGCAGAAGTACGAGCGTTTAAGCTGCAGCGTTGGCGCGTGAAGCTATAGCGAAGGCGGATCACCAGGCCTTTGCTGAACAATTCCGCGAAAATCTGCGCGATCTGCGGGAAACAACCTGCAACGTTGGCGCACGAAGCTATATCGAAGGCGGATCACCAGATCTTTGCTGAACATTTCTGCGTAAATCTGCGAGATCTGCGGGAAACAATTCTACGATCTGCGGGAAACACTTTCATGGATATTGGCTCTTGCTATAAAGTTGGTTACATCGCGAAGACCCATGGTCTCAAGGGTGAGGTAACCATCGTTGTGACTGAATCCCTCCCCCTCCAAAAGTCTACATCGGTTCTTGTTGAAGTCCGGGGCGCCCTCGTCCCCTATTTTATCCAGCATATTTCAGACCGGGGCGACAAGGCTTTTGTTAAGCTCGAAGACGTTGATAGTCCCGAGCAAGCCAAGGCCTTAAAAGGCTGCGGCCTCTACCTGCCTAAGAATGTGCGCCCACGCCTGGACCGGGGAGAATTTTATGATGATGAGGTAATTGGGTTTGAGGTTGAAGACGAGAAACTCGGTCTGCTGGGAGAAATCAGGGAAGTCGTGCAAATCGGCCCGAACCGGCTCCTGGCGATAGACCGGTCTGCCAAAGAGCTGTTGATACCCATTCAGGGGCCATTCATTCAAAGCGTTAATAAATCAAAGAAAAAAGTAAGGGTGGACTTACCGGAAGGATTTCTGGATATTTGACACCTATGCGGATCGACATCATCACGTGCTTGCCCCGGCTGCTGGAAAGTCCTTTTTCCGACTCCATACTGAAACGCGCCATTGATAAGGGACTAGTGACGGTTAAGATACATGACCTGAGGGAGTACTCTACCAACAAACATCGCACGACGGATGACTATGCCTTTGGCGGCGGTGCGGGAATGGTGATGATGATCGAACCGATAGACCGGTGCATTGCCCATCTCCGGTCCGAACGGAGCTACGATGACATTATATATATGAGTCCCGACGGGGATCTCCTGACCCAGTCCGTTGCCAATCAGCTCAGCCTGAAACAAAACCTGATTTTGCTTTGCGGCCACTATAAAGGTGTCGACGAGCGCGTACGGGAACACCTGGTAACAAGGGAACTGAGTATTGGAGATTACGTCCTTTCCGGCGGAGAACTTGCGGCGGCGGTCGTTGCCGAT
>DATHFS010000415.1:0-2477 GCA_035317975.1 Cyclobacteriaceae bacterium
CCCGCGAAGCAACTTCATCACCTCCTTGCGCGATAGCAATGAACGGTACGTATGGAATGATTCCCTTCAAAATGCAGATAAGAATAAGTGGTTCAGGCCAAGCGACGTGACCATCGGCACAGACGGTGCCATTTATGTGGCCGACTGGTATGACCCTGTCGTGGGCGGGCACCAGATGCTGGACCCTTCCGGCTATGGACGGATCTATCGCATCGCACCAAAAAACAAAAAGTTGACAGCGCCTTTGCTTGATTTGAAAACCGTCGATGGAATGATCGAGGCGCTGAAGAACCCTGCCGTCAATGTCCGCTATCAAGCTTTTACCAAACTGAAGGAGAGGGGACCGGAAGCCTTTGGAGCTGTTAAAGTATTACTCACCAGTCCAAATCCATATCATCAGGCGAGAGCGATTTGGTTATTATCGCAGTTGGGTGAGTCGGGAAAACAAGAAGTAGAAAAATTGCTTGAAAACAAGAATGAATTAATAAGGGCTACTGCGTTTCGCGCCTTGCGCTTAGTTGAAGCCGACATCCTGCCATGGGCTGAAAAACTTTCCGGAGATACATCCTCTTTTGTACGCCGCGAAGTAGCCATTGCCTTGCGTGACCTCCCCTTTGACAAAACCAAAGGCACTTTATTAAAACTCATTGCCGCTTATGATGGCAGCGATAAATGGTACCTGGAAGCGATCGGGTCTGCTTTGTCAGGCCATGAAGAGGAGATGGTCCTGGAGGGTAAGAAAATGTTTAACAGCAAACAAGTCCCGGCGGACCAGTGGGATCCGAGATTGGCTTCCCTGGTTTGGCGTTTACACCCACCCTCGTCCATAAGCGATTTACGTATACGGGCCGGCTCCACATCCCTGGATGAACAGCAGCGTTCTGATGCGTTAACCGCTTTGTCTTTTGTCAATACCAAAGCAGCTGTGCTGTCGATGATTGAATTGACGAAATCGCCCTTAAAAGACGTGGCGGACAAGGCAACGTATTGGGTCTCCTTCCGGCAAAGTAACGATTGGTTCAGTTTGGTGGACTGGAGCAAGACGGGAATTGATACGGAGCACGAGCGCCAGGTAGCTTCCATGAAGGTGAGGAAAAGCAAGATTCTCGACAAAGTCCTTCCCTTTGATGAGAAGAAATGGAATGCTCAGGAAATGGCCAAAGACCCCGTTGGCGGACAAATGCTGATCGCGATGATGGCAGAAAATAGCCTGATCAAAACCCTTTATCCATTTGTTGAAGAACTCATCTTTAAAAATCCTGATCTATCGGTACGTATCCAGGCCTCTGCTTATTTTAAGGTACCGGGTTCATCGAAACCGTTCTCAATAGAAGCGATCTCGAAATTAAAGGGGGATGCCATTTCTGGTAAAGTCATCTTCACTCAACGTTGCGCAACATGCCATCAAGTGAACAAAGTAGGTAATGCTGTCGGACCCGATCTGACACTGATTCACAACAAGTTTGACCGTCCTGGATTATTGGATGCCATCGTCAATCCCAGCGCAGCCATTGTATTCGGTTATGAGCCCTGGCTTATCGTTACGGGCGATGGAGAATCGGTTTTTGGATTCCTGGTGGCCGATGGAGAAAAGACGGTAGTAATAAAAGATATCTCAGGTAAAAATCATACGCTGGAAAGGGCAAAAATCAAATCTCGCAAAAAACAGGAAAACAGCCTCATGCCCGTGCCATCTTCCCTGGGACTTTCCGAGCAAAACCTGGCTGATGTGGCTGGGTATTTGATCACCATCCGTTGAAGTGTTGAAGTGCTTAAGTGTTGAAGTGCTTAAGTGTTGAGGTGTTGAAGTTGGTGCTCCCCCCGTTGCCGACCCATTCCCCAGGTTGACCCTTTGCCTACTGCCCTTTGCCTACTGCCTACTGACCTCCCTACTCCCTAATCAGCATGGAACCCATTCCCTGGGTTGACCCTTTGCCTACTGCCCCTTGCCTACTGCCTATTGACCTGCCTACTCCCTAATCAAGTTGGAACCCCATTCCCTGCGTTGACCCCTTTGCCTACTGCCCCTTGCCTACTGCCTACTGACATCCTCGTCCTCACCAGTGGGCTTCACCTGCATTACAAAAGAACTCCTGACCGGCGTCGGCATTTCGCTGTCGAGGCCTTTCACTGTTTTCCAAATGACCTCATTGAACTCCCGATCGGGCGCGGCATCGATCACCGCCAGGTTAAATTCAGCGGACCGTTTTGCCAGGGTTGTTGATTTCTTGTTCATCTCCCGGATATTGTACGTAGCGGGTTTGGATTGATAGGCAGTCGCATCAGGCGAAGAAGTGAAACACTCCCACATCGGAGTGGCGGCCGCATCGTATTGGCTCATCGGAGGTAATCCGAGAATTAATTCTATCGTGCGGAGAACGGATGCTGTGGAGTACATCCTGCTCACCTTTGTTTTTCGTTTGGCATACGGACTGGCAACAAAAGCGATCGAACGGTGTGCATCGACGTGGTCGGGG
>DATHFS010000416.1:0-6445 GCA_035317975.1 Cyclobacteriaceae bacterium
TCCAGCCCGTCCTGAACAATACCGACCAACTCAATCAGACGGTGGGAAATCCCTTCCTCCAGCCTGCCTATTCCCACCAGATCAGGACGAATTTTACGCTGTTCAATCCCTCCAGCTTCATGAACTTTTTTGCCTTCCTTAACGGCAACTACACCGCCAATGCCATTGTCAACTCCCAGACCACTACGCCCGACTTTATCCGCATTACAAAACCGGTCAACGTAAAATACAACATGAGCTTGTCCGGCAATTTCAATGTGGGCATACCGGTAAACGTGATCCATAGCCGGTTCAACGTTGGGCCCAGCTATTCTATGTCGAGCGGGATCAATTTAACCAACGAGGTTGAGAACGTTATTCATCAGCAGACGCTCGGGGGGACCCTCCGCTATAATTACTCCTTTAAAGAAATTCTCATCGTCGATTTGAGTTCCAATCTCAGCCACCAGGAAACAAAATATAGTTTCAACTCGCAACAGAACCAGACCTATTTCAACAAAACCTACAGCGCCGAGGTGAATGTCAATTTTTTAAAGAACTATGCTTTCAATACAGAGATGGACTATTTTGTATATGCCAGCGCAACGACCGACTTCCATCAGTCGATCCCCCTCTGGAATACATCCGTCTCGCGATTCGTGTTAAAAAACAAGACGGGTGAAATTAAAGTGGGCGTAAATAATTTATTGAACCGCAGCCTGAGCGTTACCCAATCCGCCAGTACGAACTATCTTCAGCAACAGACTACCAACAACCTTGGGCGGTTCTTCATGGTCAGTTTCACGTATTCGTTGAACAAACAACTTAATCCCATAGGCGGGATGCGCAAAGGTGGCCGGGGTAACCGGATGATCATCGGGGGGTAACATCAAACAAAGGGAGTTTTTATGAAATAAAAAAACGTTCGGCATCGTATGCTCCTGAAAAATTACGACCTTTATAAAAGTTAAATAACAGATATGAGTGCCGTATTACTAGCCGAATTCAAGAACAAAAAAGACGCTGATCTGATTGTCGAACTTATCGGCCAATTGCGTTCAGGAAAAGTATTGAGCCGTGGCAAAGATGTGGAGGAACTGTATTTTGCTGAATTAATTAAGACGGGGTATAAGGAAAAAGGATACATTTCCTCCGCTGCCTTCAAAAAGTATTTGGCCAAACGAATCGGTAAACGGACTGGATGAGACTTATCATCAAGCCGGCCTTTAAACGCGATACCGACCGGGTTGCTAATCACACCCTTCTGAAGGCCTTGACAGAAAAAATAGAACAGATTGAAAGGGCAAATACTAAGGAAAATATAACTGGTCTAAAACTTCTTCGTGGCTATTCCACGCAATACAGAATTTATGTAAAGGGTCCGCATTATTCCTACCGGATTGGTGCTGTTATACGGGGTAATACTATTTGGCTGGTGCGCTTTCTTCCTCGTAAATTCATCTACAGAAGGTTTCCATAAACCGTACCTTTGCCCTATGCGTCCACCCATTTTTTTCATCTCTTTTGCCATGACTACTTCCTTGATGGCACAGGTCTCGGTTCCCCGGTTTGATATTCAGGGACACCGGGGGGCCCGGGGCCTTAAACCGGAAAACACGATACCGGCTTTCCTGACTGCCCTGGATACGGGAGTTACTACATTGGAAATGGACGTGGTGATCACACGGGATAAGCAAGTCGTCGTGTCGCACGAGCCCTGGATGTCCGCGGGCATTTGCACCAATGCATTAGGAAAGCCAGTCAAAGAAAAAGAGGAAAAGAAATACAACCTCTACCGGATGACCTATGAGGAGATAAAACAATTTGATTGCGGCTCGCGGGGGAATATAAAATTTCCCGGGCAGGAGAAAATGAAAGCCGTCAAGCCCTTGCTCAGTGATGTTATGGTGGCGGTAGAAAATTACATTAAGAATTTTAGCCGGTATGAAGTGGACTACAACATCGAAATTAAGTCCGAAAAAGAATTGTACGGCAAATTCCAACCCTCCCCGAAAGAATTCTCAGACTTGGTTTATAGTCTCATCGATCAATATGTGCCGCTCGACCGTGTGATTATCCAGTCATTTGATTTTCGTGTGTTAAAATACTGGCATGAAACCTATCCGGAGGTACGATTGTCTGCCCTGGTGGATAACCTGAAGACCATTGATGAAAATATAAAGGACCTCGGATTTACGCCCTCTATTTACAGTCCCGACTACATGCTGCTTTCCCGGGACGAGATCAAGCGCTGCCATGAATTAAAAATGCGTGTCATCCCGTGGACCGTCAATGATGTCTCCGAAATGCTCGAACTTAAAAACTGGAATGTCGATGGCTTTATTACCGATTACCCGGATCGGGCTGAGAAGTTCAGGGGGACGTTGAATATTAAGGCGAAGAGGTAGTAGAATCAGTAGGCAGTAGGCAAAGGGCAGTAGGCAGAGTAATTACTTGCGTTGGGATGGATCCACTAAACGCTAAGCCCTAAGGACCAGGCAGAATGAAGTAGGCAGAATCAGTAGGCAGTAGGCAAAGGGCAGTAGGCAATTGGAAATTGACAGTTGACAACGGGCAGTTGACAAAAATGTGGGACTGGTAGGTAGTAAGTACTAACAAGTAGGCAGTAGGCAAAGTAGTTACTTGCGAGGGGGATAATAACTAAATGCTAAGCAAGGACCAGGCAGAATGAAGTAGGCAGAATCAGTAGGCAGTAGGCAAAGGGCAGTAGGCAAAGTAATTACTTACGAGGGGATGATCCACGAAACGCTAAGCACTTCTAAGCCCTAAGAACCCGAATGAAGTAGGCAGTAGGCAGAATCAGTAGGCAGTAGGCAAAGGGCAGTTGGCAAAGTAATTACTTGCGGGGGGATAATCCACTAAATGCTAAGCCCTAAAGGACCAGGAACCAACACCCAGAACTAGAGCGTCTTCGCGCGCTCCCAGTACTCATCCATTTCCGAGAGGGTCATCTCGCCCATTTTCTTCCCATCCTTCGCCGATTCAGTTTCTAGATACTGGAAGCGACGGATAAATTTTTTGTTGGTCCGTTCGAGGGCCTCTTCGGGATCAATTCCGATAAAGCGTGCATAGTTCACAAGTGAAAACAGCAGGTCGCCAAACTCAGACATCACTCTCTCTTTGGTGTCCTGATGATTGCCGGGATCACCATCTGTCAGTCCGCTAAATTCCTTCTTGAATTCCTCCATCTCCTCCTCCACTTTTTGCCACACTTGCTCTTTTTTCTCCCAATCAAAACCCACGCCCCGTGCTTTATCCTGGATCCGGATGGCCTTGACCAGCGTCGGCAGCGATTTCGGCACACCTTCGAGGACGGATTTATTTCCGGTTTTCAATTTTATTTTTTCCCAGTTGGACTTGACTGTTTCTTCATCATTCGCAATCACATCACCGTATACATGAGGGTGTCGTTCAATGAGCTTTTCGCAAATGGAATTCAACACGTCGGCGATGTCAAACGCTTTGAGTTCGGAGGCGATCCGCGCATAAAAAACGTTGTGTAGCATCAAGTCGCCGAGTTCTTTTTTTATTTCCTGCAGGTTGCCGTCGAGAATCGAATCAGAAAGTTCATAGGTCTCTTCAATGGTCAGGTGACGCAACGTCTCCAGTGTTTGCTTTTTATCCCAGGGACAGTTTTCGCGCAGCTCGTCCATAATGGTGAGCAGGCGGTCAAAGGCCTTAAGTTTGGCTTCACGGTTCAAGTCGGGAGAAGAAAGGGGTTTTTTCATCTGTAGTATCTAATTGACCTTAGTTCCACGCCAAAGTTAACGGTTCTGCAGCACGTTTGGATGTTTAACAACAGAGAAAGCGAAGGTGTATAGCGTTAGAATCTGGTTTTCCTGACAATTTCTTGATTTGCTAAATTATTTAGTAAAGTTCTCTTTTACTAAAATAAAATCTAGTTAAATTTGCGTAAACCAAACAAATCCGTGTGGAAAACCCCTTGACCATATCGAACTACTTTATTCAGAAGTCCCTTGAGGATGGTGGCGAATTGACTCCGATGAAAATGGTAAAGTTGATCTATATTTCTCATGGTTGGTATCTGGCATTGAATGATGCAGAACCATTACTACCTGAGGCAGTAGTTGCCTGGAAGTATGGTCCAGTTGTTCAAACAGTATACCATGCATTTAAAAAATATGGAAGTGAACGAATAACATCAATTGAATTTGATGCAAATGGCCAAGTCCTTTCAATCATTAATGAGCAAACAAGACTTTTTTTGAACAAAATGTGGGATGTTTATAAAGGCTACACCGGACTTCAATTATCAACTCTCACGCATCAACCAGGGACACCTTGGGATATTGTATGGAATCAAGAAGGCGGAAAAGCAAAGCAAAATGCAGTAATTCCAAATAATTTGATTTATGATTTCTATCGCAAAAAGGCTAACGCCAATACTGCCTAATCCGCATAAGTCGTGAATATTGATTCCGTAACCGAATCCGGAAATATTGGTGAAGACAGTAAGTCCAAAAAGGAAGCCAAAGACTTATATCGGAGTGAAAATCTATCATTTACACCAGGTATTTGTTGTTTTTGTTTATGTGGCATTTTATTCATTCACTTTAGTTTTTTGTGTTCGCCTCCTGCATTTTGTTTTGCCGACTTGTTGGCAATGGATTACATCAGAGCAGGTTCAAAGCATTGATAAATTATTTTTTAGCGGTGCTTTAGGTAGTCTAATAGGGGGGTATTTTGTCAACAAAGTATCCAGGTAATTCGAGTTAAAATTTTTTGGTTCAAAATTTCGGACTGAGGGTTTGAAAATTTTTAATTCAAACTGGCCCACTACTACGGGAACCTGAGATTCGCACATCCACAAATTACTCCTTACTTTTGCCGTCGCATTTACCAAATCCTGATCTGTGACGCTGATTAAATCGATTTCCGGCATCCGGGGTACCATCGGTGGCAAACCCGGTGAGGCCCTTACCCCTGTTGACGTTGTAAAATTTGCGGCTGCGTTTGGTACGTGGATTAAGTTGCGCAACGGGAAAAAGGTGGTGATCGGGCGCGATGCCCGTATCTCCGGGGAGATGGTGAGTTCACTGGTGAGTTCCACGCTGCAGGGACTAGGTTTAGATGTAGTGGATCTCGGATTATCTACCACCCCCACCGTTCAAATCGCCGTTGCCCTTGAAAAGGCAGGAGGAGGAATTATTCTCACCGCCAGCCATAATCCCATTCAATGGAACGCTCTGAAACTCCTGAATGAAAAAGGGGAGTTCATATCAGGGGCCGATGGTAAGCTCGTACTATCGCTGGCAACAGAAGAAAAGTTTGACTTTGCTTCAGTAGAGAAATTGGGACTGTATAAAAAGAACAACGACTACATTGCCAAACACATTGCCTTAATAAAGAAGCATCCCCTGGTGGACGCGAAAGCGATCAAGAAAGCAAAATTTAAAATTGTTGTAGACGCGGTAAATTCCACGGGCGGAATTGCCGTTCCCGAACTGCTCAAGGCATTAGGCGTGAAGAACATCAGGAAACTGTTTTGTGATCCCACCGGAAAATTTCCTCATAATCCCGAGCCCCTCCCCGAACATCTCGGCGAGATCTCAAAAATAATGAAAGGGGGAAAATACGATTTTGGTATCGTTGTTGATCCAGACGTAGACAGGCTTGCCTTTATCCAGGAAAACGGAATTCCTTTTGGTGAAGAGTACACGTTGGTGGCTGTCGCGGATTATGTGTTGAGCAGGAAAAAGGGAAATACGGTTTCCAACCTCTCCTCCACCCGTGCGTTGCGGGATATTACAGAAAAAGCCGGCGGTAAGTACACGGCGTCGGCAGTCGGTGAGGCCTATGTGGTTGCCGCCATGAAGGAAACCAAGGCCGTGATCGGCGGCGAAGGAAACGGCGGTGTTATTGTTCCCGATCTTCATTACGGCAGGGATGCACTCATTGGAATTGCCTTGTTTCTGACGCACCTGGCGAAGTCGGGCAAAACGGTTTCAGAACTTCGCCAGTCGTATCCGGCATACTTTATTTCAAAAAACAGAATGGCCCTGACCACCGACATCAACGTTGACCAGGTATTGGAAAACTTAAAATCGAAGTACCGGAATGAAAAAATCGATACGGTGGACGGTGTGCGGATTGACTTCGAAAAAGAAAAGGAGTGGGTTCAACTCCGGAAGTCCAATACCGAGCCCATCATCCGCATTTTTGCTGAATCGCAATCGGAGTACAAAGCGGCAGCATTAGCCAGTAAAATCATCGACGATATAAAGGAACTAAGCGCTCAGAAGGGCTAGAAACTATAGATTTTTGCCGAAATTTGGACTGACGTATGAAAGTGTATCTTGACAATGCCGCCACGACTCCCCTTGACCCGGAAGTATTTGAAGCGATGAAACCTTTTTTATTGGAGGACTTTGGGAATCCCTCGTCCACGCACGCTCACGGCAGAAAAGTTCGTGCCGCCATTGAG
>DATHFS010000417.1:0-2336 GCA_035317975.1 Cyclobacteriaceae bacterium
CGCATCAGGTTCACCAATTCCTGATAGGTTCCGCTTTGGACGCCAAAACCTTTCGGGTTCTGCCGGGAGATTTCAAAATCATAAAATTCCTTTTCATCCACGACGACCTGGTCGATGGTAAATCCTCCCCCCATTTTTACCTTGCCATTGCCGGGATCGATGACTTCCAGGCTTACCTCGGCCAGTCCCTGATTGATAAATTCCAGCTTTTCAGCCGCCGATTTAGAAAGGTCGACAATGCGGTTTTCAACATAGGGTCCCCGATCATTGACGATCACCTCCACCGATAGCTGGTTGGCCTGGTTAGTAACCCGGATCTTGGTGCCAAAGGGCAATGTCTTGTGGGCAGCGGTAAGTTTAGAGTGCCTGTATTTTTCGCCGCTGGCCGTGAGGCTTCCTTCAAATTTATCAGCATAAAAAGATGCTTTACCAGTCTGAATTTGGGCGACAGAAATCGAAGTTAGAGCCAAAAACAAAAATAATAATTGAATTCTTTTCATGGGGAAACAAGCAAGGATAGTTGAACCTGCAGGGAAACATGGCAAAGTTAGTACTTCGGTAATTCTGCACATTGGTAAATGGACAAATTAGTTTACCTTTACCCGGCAAATAATGATCCTTATTTGCCATGCCCTTTGATCCTTCCAAATTCCTCTTTGAAGCGCTTACCTACGATGATGTGCTCCTGGTTCCGGCTTACTCGGAAGTTCTCCCGAGAGAAACGGATACGTCCACTCAATTAACGGCGAACATCAAGCTTAACATTCCTATTCTCTCCGCTGCTATGGATACGGTGACGGAGGCAGAGTTGGCCATTAGTATGGCGCTGGAAGGCGGCATCGGGTTCATTCATAAGAACATGTCCATCGCCGCTCAGGCCGAGCAGGTCAGAAAAGTAAAGCGCTCCCAAAGCGGAATGATCCTCGACCCGATAACGCTTAAAATCAATTCTACGGTCCGGGATGCAGAAAAAATTATGCGCGAATCTAAAATTGGAGGGATTCCCATTGTGGATGGAAATGGAAAGCTGGTGGGGATCATTACCAATCGCGACATGCGGTTTCAAAAGGATATGACCATGCCCATTGAGAGAATCATGACCCGGGAGAACCTGATCACCGCGCCGGAAGGGATCACCCTGGAAAAGGCAGAGGTGATGCTGCAGAAATATAAAATTGAAAAGCTTCCGATCGTGGACAAAAAAGGAAAGCTCACGGGCCTGGTCACCTACAAAGACATCCTGAAAAAGAAGAATAAACCGAATGCCTGCAAAGATGAGTTTGGCCGGTTGCGGGTAGGTGCTGCCGTGGGCGTAACCCCCGATATTCTGGATCGGATCACTGCTTTGAAAAATGCAGGCGTGGATGTGATCAGCATCGACACCGCTCATGGACATTCAAAAGGAGTGATGAACGCAGCGAAGGTCGTAAAGAGAAAATATCCCGAACTTGAAATGACCGTAGGGAACATTGCTACCGGCGAAGGCGCTAAGGCCTTGGCAAAAATTGGAGCAGATTCGGTAAAAGTGGGGGTTGGTCCGGGCAGTATATGCACAACGCGGGTTGTTGCCGGTGTCGGGTTGCCCCAGCTTTCAGCCGTTCACGAGGCGGCCAAGGCGCTAAAGGGAACGGGGGTAAAGGTGATTGCAGATGGAGGCATTCGTTTTTCGGGAGACATTGTCAAGGCCCTGGCAGCAGGGGCAGATAGCGTCATGATAGGATCCTTACTGGCCGGAACAGAAGAAGCACCGGGAGATGTAATTATTTATGAGGGCAGGAGATTTAAGTCTTATCGAGGCATGGGCTCTATTGAGGCAATGGAAGACGGATCCAAAGACCGCTACTTTCAGGATGTGGAGGATGACATAAAAAAGTTGGTTCCCGAAGGAATATCCGGGCGCGTCCCGTTCAAAGGTTTGGTTTCGGAGGTATTGTATCAGCTCGTGGGAGGCTTGCGCGCCGGAATGGGTTATTGCGGCTCAAAGAACCTGGAGAAGCTAAAGAAGGCCAAGTTTGTTAAGATTACGTCCGCCGGAGTTCAGGAGAGCCATCCTCATGATGTTACCATAACACGGGAGGCGCCAAACTATAGCCGGAAATAACGTACTCAAGGGAACTTCAATTTCCCTATTATTGCAAGGCCAATCGTATCAAATTGATTGGCTTTTTTATGGATTTATTCCCGGCACGCCTGCTCCCGGGCATCGGGGGTGAAAGCCGCGTGACGGCAAATGTAAATTAGTGTGCTGAAGACCAAAGCCCTTATACGATTTACCTCTCTTGGTGCAGCCATTGCCTGGCTGGTGCTGGTCTTTTCGGATATAACCATTCTGTTCA
>DATHFS010000418.1:0-6282 GCA_035317975.1 Cyclobacteriaceae bacterium
AGCGCCATCAATGCCGGGGTGAAAGATGTCCGGGAAATAATTGAGCACGCGCGGCGCACGAACCGGAGCATCTTGTTCATCGATGAAATCCACCGCTTTAACAAATCCCAACAGGATGCCTTGCTGGGTGCCGTGGAGAAAGGAACGATTACATTGATTGGCGCCACAACAGAAAATCCATCGTTCGAGGTAAACTCTGCTTTGCTGTCGCGATGCCAGGTCTATACCCTCAAGGCATTGGACGAAAAAGAATTGCTCACCCTGGTCGATCAGGCTTTGACGAAGGACGGCGAATTAAAAAAAAGGAAAATTGAGATCAAGGAACACCAGGCACTGCTGAATATATCGGGAGGCGACGCGCGCAAGCTTCTCAATCTGATTGAGCTAATCGCTGAATCTACTCCGGGCGAAATCGTTGTGACCGATGCTATGGTCATCGATGTCGCCCAGAAGCGGATCGCCATTTACGATAAGAGCGGCGAACAGCATTATGATATTATTTCCGCGTTCATCAAATCGATGCGCGGGAGTGATCCCAACGCGGCGGTGTATTACCTCGCCCGCATGATCGAAGGCGGCGAAGATGTAAAATTCATCGCCCGGAGAATGGTCATCCTCGCCTCCGAAGATATCGGCAACGCCAATCCGACAGCGCTGATCCTGGCAACCAGCACGTTTCAAGCCGTCGATATGATCGGTTATCCGGAGGCGCAGCTCATTCTCTCGCAATGCGCGATCTACCTGGCCAGTTCGCCCAAAAGCAACTCAAGCACGTCCGCCATAGGAAAAGCATTAAGCACAGTCCGTGAAACCGGCGACCTCTCCGTGCCGTTATCCATACGCAATGCCCCCACGAAATTGATGAAAGACCTCAACTACGGCAAGGATTATCAATATGCCCACAGCTTCGAAGGAAATTTTGTGAACATGGAGTTTTTACCCGACGCCATCAAAGCCACCCAATTCTATGACCCCGGCCAGAATCCGCGTGAAGAAGAATTGAGAAGTTTTTTAAAGAAATTGTGGGGAAAAAAATATGAGTACTGAAACTCCTCACCCCCTGCCCCCTCTCCATGGATGGAGAGGGGGAATATGGGGACGGAGAGGGGAGGGAGCCTTCGCCCCGATCACGATCGGAACAAAGCTGTGAGTTAAAAAATTATTTACTGAAATTGTGGGAACGAACTATTACCACTGAAATGCACCTCTCCCCTCTCCATCTATGGAGAGGGGGCAGGGGGTGAGGACACTATGACCAATCAACGACTCCTCTTCGAATATTCCCCCGCCTTCATCCTGGCCTGCCTTGCCCTGGCAGTTGGCTATGCCTGGCTTCTCTATCGCGCCAAAGCGACCTGGGGCCGGCGTGCAAACCAATTTCTTTTTGTTTTGCGGACTGTCTTGGTATTCCTGCTGGCCTTCCTGCTCATAGGCCCGGTGCTGAAACTCACCCACAACTTCATTGAAAAACCAGCCCTCGTCTTCCTGGTCGACAATTCCCTCTCGGTCAAAGAGACGACCAGCGCTGCCCAACGACAAAAAATCGAACAGGAAATCAACCGTGCAAAAAAATCATTGGCAGATGAAGGGTATGATGTCGCATTGAGAAATTTATCAGGAAAAGAAGAGAACATTTCCGATTTCAGTTTTCCTACTTCCGACCTCGCCGGCGCGCTTCGAACGATTACCGATGATTACGAAGGTAAAAACCTGTCGGGCATGGTGTTGTTTTCCGATGGGATCTATAACTCCGGTGCGTCGCCCCTGTATGCCCCATCGCGGATCCCCGTCTACACCGTCGGCCTGGGGGATACTTCCCAGCGCGTTGATCTCGTGCTTAAAAATCTCGCTTTCAACAAGATCGCCTACCAGGGAAACAAGTTCCCCCTTCGTGCAGAAGTGTTGGTACAGGGTCTCGGCCATCAGGATGTAATGGTCTCCGTCTCCCAGGGAGGCAAACGACTGACGCAGCAGATGAAAAACACGGGCGGAAAGCTCATGCTTGATTTTGAATTTCAATTGGACGCCAAAGAGAAAGGCCTTCAGCGTATCGATGTTGTGGTGGAACCTCTTTCGCAGGAAAGCAACAAAAAAAACAACCGCGCCAGCGCCTTTGTCGAAGTGGTGGAAGGAAAGAAAAAAATCCTGCTCATAGCCCCGGCTCCACATCCCGATATCAAAGCATTTCGTTCCGTCGTGGAAAAGAATTCAAACTATGAGTTTGTGCTTCACATCCCCGGTGTAAAAGAAGCTGATCCAGCGATGCTGCAACCCGGCAAAGCTGATTTGACTATCTTTCATCAAGCAGGAGATCAGCAAGGAAGAACAACGGCCTTGTTCTCAAAACTAGCCAAAGGTCCAACATCGGTGCTGGTGGTCGTTGGTACCGGCTCCAACGTACGGCAACTGTCCGCCAATGGTATTCCGCTGACGTTTGAAAACATCGGGCAATGGGACGAAGTTACGCCGGTGATCAATCCTTCCTACCGCGATTTTGGTTTTTCGGACAACATCAATACCGCTTTTTCAAAATATCCACCCATGACCACTCCCTTTGGTAAATTCAGCTACCCCGTTAATGCCAGCGTGTTGCTTTACCAGCGTATCGGCAGCGTGAACACCGACAGGCCGTTGATCTTTACCTATGATGAAGGGAGTCAAAAGACGGGCGTGATCGTTGGGGAGGGGATTTGGCGCTGGAGGCTGAATGAATTTTCAGAAAGCGAGAAAACAGAAAGTTTCGATGAAGTGTTTTCCAAACTGATCCAATACCTGAGTACGCACGAAGACAAACGCAAATTCAGGAGCTTTCCGATCCAAAATGAATTCACCGATGCCGAACCCGTCGTGTTTGAAAGCCAGGTCTATAACGACCTGTTTGAACAAGTGTACGGCAACAAGATTGATCTCGAACTCCGCGACGAAACCGGCAAATCCGTACTCTACAATTACGTCTCCAGCCCCGGGAGCACACGCTACCGGATTGGTGGACTGAAAGAAGGGGTGTACCGGTACAAGGCCTCTACCGACCGGAATGGAAAGCACGAGGAGGTGCGTGGTGAATTTTTGGTCACGGCCCAGATCATCGAGTCTCAAAACCTCACCGCCGACTTCGGCTTACTTCGCCAACTGGCTTATTCCACCGGAGGAAAATTCTATACCGCCAAAGACCTGGCGCGCCTCGAAAACGATCTAAAGAACAGGGAGGCCAAGGGGCTTATCCATTCGGAGGATAATTTTGATCCGCTGATTAATTTGAAGTGGGTTTTTGCGTTGATGTTATTGTTGATCTCGACGGAGTGGTTTCTTAGGAAGTATTGGGGGGCGTACTAACCTAATCGGTCAGTAGGATGCGCGGGGGGCAGGAGACCACCTCACTTTGCCCTCCGCACACCCCTTCCCCTAAAGGAGGCCAACGCGCGGGTCTCTCCCTCAGACATAGCGAAGCCAAAGGGTGCGCGGGAAGGATTGTTTATTGTTGAATGATTTTTGGGGCTCTGCAAGGTCAGCAATCACAAATCAGCAATAAACAATCAAAAATCAAGAGGATTGTTTATTGTTTATTGTTGAGTTTTGATTTTTGATTTTTGGGCCTGCAAGCTTAGTCGTAGGCGGGGAGCCAGATGGGGCCGGCAATATTCAAATAAAAAAAAGGCCCCGATCACCCGGAGCCTTTTCTCTTTAAGAAAACAATACTATTCACTCTTCTTCTCTTTCGAAGAGGCCTTTGTCTTTTTAGTCTTTATAATGAGTAGATCCCCCTCTCCCGGATAGTCAGCCTGGATAGTACCACCCTGCTCGACTTCTCCTTTCAGAATTTCTTCTGCTACGGGATCTTCGAGGTATTTCTGGATGGCGCGGTTTAGGGGCCGGGCTCCAAACTGTTGATCATACCCCTTCTCTGCCAAAAAGTCTTTGGCCTTGTCGGTCAGTTCTACATTGTAGCCCAGCGCCGTGATCCGGCTGAACAATTTGCCCAATGAAAGGTCAATGATCTTATGGATGTCTTCCCGTTTCAGGGAGTTAAAGACAATCACGTCATCGAGGCGGTTGAGAAATTCCGGAGAGAAGGCGCGTTTCAATGCGCTTTGGATCGTACTCTTCATATTCTCCTCGTCGCTTTGCTGCTTTGCTTTGCTGGCAAAACCGATTCCGCTTCCAAAATCTTTCAGGTCGCGTACACCGATGTTGGAGGTCATGATGATGATCGTATTCCGGAAATCAACCCTTCTGCCCAATCCATCCGTAAGGATCCCGTCATCCAGCACTTGCAGCAATATATTGAACACATCCGGGTGTGCTTTTTCAATTTCGTCCAACAGCACAACGCTGTAGGGCTTCCTTCTCACTTTTTCCGTGAGCTGACCACCTTCTTCATACCCAACATATCCGGGAGGAGCGCCGACCAAACGCGACACAGAGAATTTCTCCATGTACTCACTCATGTCAATGCGCACCAACGCGTCGTCCTTGTCAAAAAGGTAGGAGGCCAATACTTTTGCCAACTCCGTTTTCCCTACGCCCGTTGGACCGAGGAAAATAAATGAGCCGATTGGCTTTCTCGGATCTTTCAATCCTACGCGCGTACGCTGAATGGCTTTCGTCAATTTGCCAATCGCTTCTACCTGGCCGATTACCCGGCCGCTGAGTTGGTCACCCATGCCCAGCAGTTTGTTGCTTTCCTTTTGGGCGATGCGGTTGGCGGGGATACCCGTCATCATGCCAATCACGTCAGCTACATTATCTTCGGTGACGGTGTACTTTTCCGTGCGCGTCTTTTCTTCCCAGCGCGCCTTCGCCAAATCAAGTTGCTCGATGAGTTTCTTTTCTTTGTCGCGGAGTTGCGCAGCCTCTTCGTATTTCTGGCTCTTTACTACACGGTTCTTTTCTTTCTTCACTTCTTCAATGGCATCCTCAAACTTGACGATGTCATCCGGTACATGAATATTATTGATGTGCACGCGCGCACCGGCTTCGTCCAACACATCGATGGCCTTATCCGGAAGGAAGCGATCACTGATGTAGCGATCCGAAAGTTTGACACAAGCGTCAATGGCTTCCTTGGTATACGTTACATGATGATGGTCTTCGTATTTTTCCTTGATGTTGTCCAGGATCTGAATGGTTTCGTCTACCGAGGTGGAGTCGACCATGACCATCTGAAACCGGCGGGCAAGGGCTCCGTCTTTTTCAATGTACTGGCGGTATTCATCCAGGGTCGTCGCACCGATACATTGAATTTCTCCACGAGCGAGGGCTGGTTTAAACATATTGGAAGCATCCAGCGAACCGGAAGCGCCACCGGCCCCTACAATGGTGTGCAATTCGTCAATGAATAATATCACATCCGGGGATTTCTCCAACTCATTCATTACGGCCTTCATGCGCTCTTCAAATTGGCCGCGGTATTTTGTGCCGGCCACGAGTGAAGCGAGATCCAGAGTAACAACGCGTTTTCCAAAGAGAACCCGAGATACTTTCTTCTGAATAATGCGCAACGCCAACCCTTCCGCAATAGCGGTCTTTCCCACACCGGGTTCACCGATCAGGATCGGATTATTTTTCTTTCGCCGGCTCAGGATTTGAGCCACGCGCTCAATTTCTTTCTCCCGGCCAACTATCGGGTCGAGTTTATTGTCCTCAGCGAGTTTCGTCAAGTCACGACCGAAATTGTCGAGCACGGGTGTACGCGACTTCTCCGCGCTTCCTTTTTTCTCTTTTCCGGGGGCCCCTGAACCGGAGCCGCCACCAAACATCTTTGACGAATCCTCATCGGGATCGTCGGTATCTTGCGAGGCCATGGGCTGTTTGTCCTGGTACTCGAGCATTTCTTTTACCACATCGTAAGCCACGTCGAATTTGTTTAAGATTTGAGTCGCCAGATTATCGGGATCACGTAAAATAGAAAGCAGCAGATGTTCTGTGCCGATCAGTTGAGCTTTGAATATTTTCGCTTCGAGGTAGGTGATCTTGAGAACTTTCTCAGACGCCCGCGTCAAAGGGATATTGGCTAAGTTCTTGATTTCGTGTGTTGCTGTACCTTTCGATATTTTTTCGATTTCCCCGCGAAGGTCGTCGAGCGGCACGCCCAGCTTTTTTAGTAATGCTACGGCTACTCCCTCACCTTCTCTGATCATTCCAAGAAGCAGATGCTCCGTGCCGATGTAATCATGGCCTAACCGTAACGCCTCTTCCCGACTCAAAGAAATGACTTCCTTCACCCGGTTGGAAAATTTTGCTTCCATATTTGCCATATTGAGTATTGTAAATGTAAAGTTTTCA
>DATHFS010000419.1:0-5948 GCA_035317975.1 Cyclobacteriaceae bacterium
TCTCCATCGGAATACTTTCAAATGTATCGATATAGCCCGGGATCAGTTTATCAAAGAGTTGGATTGTTTTATCGCGATAGTTGATCTCCACAACGAAATAACTGAAAAGATCATAACCGATCAGCCCATCAATCTTGCTGATTTCGGGCATCAGTCTCCGTGAACTGACTACCACTACACCTAGCCCTTCGCCATGAATGGCCCCGAAGTCAACTGCTTCCATGAGCAGCAGAGATGCCCTGACGGCGCCGTCTGCTCCTCTCCCCCTGAAAGAAATATTCCGGATGGACATGGAGTCGCTTAACCCCTTAAACTTTTCACCAAAAAGTACGATCGAATGAGAACCCGTATCCAGGATCAGGTTCACATCCAGGTTGTTATTAAGCTTCACCGGCAGAATGATCAGGTTGTGATACGTCTTGTAGTGAATAAGTGCCCGGTGTTGACCCGCAGAAAAGCTAAATCCGGAACCCGACAGCCCATCAACGGAGTAAAAGAGCACCGCAAACAAAATAGATAAAGTCAAATGCATAGATTCAAATCAGGATAGTGTACTGGTTTGAACGGCTGCTGTTTAAAATGGAGTTGGTGAGGATTGACTAATTGTAATAAAAGAAAGAATCCGCCGGTGCAATCTACCGAGCATTGGGTGAGTGCACCTCACCCCCTGGCCCCCTCTCCTAAGAGGAGAGGGGGGATGAGGAGAGGGGATGAGGAGAGGGTGGGTTCAGTGCATACCAGCATTTTTGAAATGGAGTATTTTTCCATGGGGTGCACGCACGGACCGGTACTCCTGTGGAGACCGGCCAAAGTATTTCTTGAAAAGTTTGCTGAAGGAAGCAAGGTCGGTAAACCCAACAGCGTTGCAGATGTCAGAAATGGACATCGTCACCTGTTCTCTCATCAATTTAGAGGCTTCCTGAATTTTTCGGTACTGCAAATATTTGTGAGGGGTATAGTTGAACAGGCTTTTGTATTGCCTTAAAAAATAATAGGGGTTTAAACATGCTACGCTGGCCATCTGCTCCAGACTCAAATCCTCTTTGTAACAGGAATAGATGTAGTCCTTTGCCCGGTGAAGCCGTGTATAAAGTTCTCTCCTGGTCGAAAGTTTCGAAGCGCCGACCTTGTTAATTTCATTAAGATCGATCCGGTTGTAGAGAATAATCGCTTCCAGTAGGAAGTAAAATTGTTCCTTAATCAATTCCTGGTTACAGGCCCAATTGCGGCACAATTTCCTCAACTTGAATAAGGAAGGACTTACGATTTGGTTGTGTGCGTACAGCCTCTCAATCGGCTCGATTTGTGTTTCACCAAAACAGGTGGGTTCGTCCAGCAAATGAAGGGGGGAATGAGTCAGGTGGTAAAAAACACGTTGCCTCAACTCACGGGAAAAACTGATTGAAAACAGGTTTACATCCATTTCCGACTCCACCAAACAGGAATACGTACTGCCTTCATTCACCAATAAGTAGTTGAGGTCATTGACGGCATAATGACTGTTCCTTCCATTGTAGTACCCGGTTCCGTTAAAGACACATCGGATGGAGAAGGGTAAGGCGAGCTTCAGCGAACACATGCTCCGGGTATGAATGTCAATGATCTGGTTCGAATGAACCTGTTGTGGACCCGACAAACCTGAATCAGGAAGATGGTCGATTCGATTGATTCGTATTCCCTGCATGTCCATCATCGTTGGTTAAACGTTCATGAACGTTCGCGAGTTGCCAACCAAAACGTACTTGAACCGGTAACGTATCGGTGCAACGGGAGTACTTACAACTGGTAGGTAAGACAAACACGAAAGTGATTTGGCCAAAATTGACAATTACACGTATTACGCAACAGATACTGATAATTGCTTCTATCTTCATTGGCTCGTAATTAATGTTCTAACCCATTATGCGTGATGAATAAGAAAGTGGCGATACTGGTATATGATGAAGTGGTGCTTTTGGATTTTGCCGGGCCAGGTGAAGTATTTGAAACGGCAGGGTATGATCTGTACACCGTGGCCGAATCAACGGATATGATCACGAGTCAGCACTTTCTATTCCTGAAGCCGCAATATGATCTGAGTAACTGTCCGAAACCCGATATTCTGCTGCTTCCGGGAGGTACGACAAGTATCCCACTTCAAAACAAGGCTGTTATAGATTGGATAAAGGAAACTACGAAAGAGGCAGAAATTGTCATGTCGGTATGCACCGGGGCATTTCTTTTATCAGGCGCTCATTTATTGGACGGCTTAAAAGCGACAACCTGTAATCTTCAATTGGAAAGGCTCAGGAAAGAAGCGCCCAAAACTGAAGTAGTCAGCAATGTACGGTATGTAGATAATGGAAAGATCGTTACGGCCGGTGGGTTTTCGGCAGGGATTGAATGTGCAATTTACCTCGTATCGCGTTTGAGCGGCCCAACCATTGCTAAAAAAGTTATGATTTACCTTGAATACACTAAACCTCCTGAGGAAGGCCTTGCCAATTTGATTAGCTAAAATAGCTAATTACTTTCCAAAATACCCAATCCCATGCGCCATAAGTCCAGCCAGAAGCGGTATAATGAAAAGCAGGAGCAGTTCAATTCGCAGCACAAAAAATAGGGATGCAGGGATTTCCACCGTTTCGGATTCCACTCCTTTGCGGTTTCGGAGGAAAAACCTGGTGGGATAAATTGATAGCAATCCTATGATAGCAAAGAGGGTGATCTTGGTATGGAAGATCCAGTTCTTTGTATAAAACCACGAAGGCTTTCCGACGCCGCCCAGCCACAGGGTGAGTCCAGCAATCACCAGCGTAAGGGCGGCAAACCCGTAAACCGAATCAATGTGCGCCAGGCGTCTGATCTCTGCCCGGGTCATACTTTTCTTAAGCATAAGGTGCTCTGTCGCCAGCGTTCCAACAATGGCAAAAATGCTTATGAAATGAATGTAGCGGAGGATGATTTCAAGAGTCATTGTTTCGTACAGGATTTGAACCTGGGTTTACAAATTTAACATTTATAAACAAGTTCACCTGTGACACGAAAAACGATACGTTGGCACTTTCACATGACAACAAAAAACCACCGGAGAACCCTTCCAGGCCCTCCAGTGATTCTTATGTTAATCGCTTAAAAGAAGAATTGCTCTAGAATGACCTTTCCATCCCGCACTTCGTACAGTGCTACTTCCTCCATTTTCGTCCTGGGCTGACCCTTGACCGTCACGTCCATCCCCATCGTGCAGACAAAGTAGTTGCCAGCCGCCTGCGGTTTGCTCGTGAACCCGTCGTGCATTTCTTCGACCGTGGCCTGCCATTGAAGGGCTTTTTCTTTCACCTTATCGAGACCCTGAACATTCTGCCAGTTGGATCCCGGAGGTTCCACACTCCTGACGTTCTCATCAAAGAGTTCATCCAGGATTTGATCGAATTTGCCCTCCAGCGCCAATTCATAGAAACGATCGGCGACTTCCTGTGTAGTCATTGTTTTTTCAATGGTTTTCATATTATGATTATTTGGTTTATTCAATTGGGGTTGGATTGTTGTTTACCCCAAAGGAACGAAGGACCCCTGACAGCCCTATGTCAGCAGCCCGGGCAGGACTGAATTTTTTTGTAATTATTTTTGGAGGCTTAGGTTTGCCTTTGTCCATGTACCTGATGCACCACTGGCTATCGCGATTTGCATATCAGGCAACGATCGGCTGGTTTGTGTTTGCTGGATCGGCTTTGCTCCTGCTGACGCTCACCTGTCTCACCGTGGGAATCGAGTCGATTCAAACCGCGTTAAAAAATCCGGTGGAAGCGATCCGGCACGAGTGATTTTTTTTCCGATTAAAAGATTCACGCAAATTGTTCGGGTTTTTATTTCGCCCTTTCAGGGCTGATTTTTTACGTTTTTGTTTTGTACGCAGGGCTTCACCCTGCGCTGATATATTCCACCCCTTCGGGGCTCCGGAAGAGATGTCACTAATTTATTGTATTGTGGCAGCGATTGGAAACCTGGCGATTGGAAAGATAAATGACCAATCCAACTATCTGTTGATACAAATAATGAGAGGCTCAATGCACGTTCCAACCTTATTTTTTGATAAAGAGGTAGAATCATCAGTTGGAACGGCATTAGTCAATTCTTATGATGCTCACTACTTAAATAATGCTGTTTTAGAATATCCTCCCCAAAATCGTTTCCCTTTTCCCGGAGAATGGCGTGAATGTGATTCCCGTCATTTTGAAACCCCACATTATCATATTCAATCAGGAAATCCGGACCATTGACTATATAATAGTGTGGCGTATTTCGTTCCCTGCCGCCCACCCACGCGAAATAAACCTTGTCAAAACCGGTTTTTACGATCTGATCATAAAGCCGGTGCGCAGTATGGTGCTCAAAATCATGTGTATACTCCTGGATCAGGAGGTTCAGGACCGCTAGCTGATCTTCATTAAACTCGTTAGCGGATATCCCGTAGTAAGAGGAAATCCGTTGACTGCTTTTGGGATTCGTAATGATGTCTTTAGGAACGGCTTCCGACAGAATTGCCCTGGCCTTTTGACTCGCCGAAAGAAAATTCAGCAGCATGAACCCATAGTCTTCTTCTTTGCTCAGAATCCGCCAGCCGGCATATTTGGATGATTTGACCTGGGCCGGATCCGTACCGATAAAGAGGGGCGATACGGAAATGGAGTTTCCGGTTAGGGTAAGGTTCAATGCAATATGGTGACCCCCGAAATTGATCCCCCAGGGATCTTTGTTATCAGGCTTGCCCCAAATAGAAATGAAATAATTTTCGTGGGCCCACTTCATATCCTGCATCCGCCTTAATGCTTCCTGAGTGATCTCTTTCTTATCAAATGATTGTTGATAGAGCGCGTTCAATATATCATCAAGTTGCATGATGCTTGTGAGCTTCAAATATCCTTGCGAGCTTAAGATCGATGTCAGCACCTCGTGAAAAGCGATCCGGCTGCTATCCGACAAAGAACCATACTGGACTCCGGAGCGCGGCACCAGTCCAACCGGTAAGTTGGTCCACTTCAAACGCATGGTATCGGTGAACGGGTGGTTGATTTTCTTCAATTGATCAACACCGAGCGTATGTAAGAAATGATCCGTGGCCGATGCAACACCATACCCTGCTTGCGCGGAAAGGTTACTGACCGGTAAACTGAAATAAATCAAGACGAAGATCATCCGGGCTCCCGGAGCAAATTGCTTTGTCATAGCTGTAAAATTTAAGTCCGTTGGGACCATCCTGTTGTGCTTTCATCCGGAACTTACTACTTATTTCCAGGGTTTCGCATTATCTTCCATGAAAAATCAACCGCCATGAACCGTTTCCATGTAGTACTCTTGCTTCTGCTCCTCCAGGCCGGCGCAGTTGCACAAACATCCTTACCACGCAGTACGCCCGAAGCACAGGGTGTTTCCTCAAAAGGGATAATTGCCTTTCTCGATGCGGTCGCAAAAAGCGATCATGAATTCCACAGCATCATGGTCCTGCGCCATGGAAAAGTGATAGCCGAAGGATGGTGGAATCCCTACAGCGCGGACCTCCACCATACCTTGTATTCCGTCAGCAAGAGCTTTACCGCCACAGCCGTTGGTTTCGCATTGACCGAGGGCAAATTGTCGCTGGATGACAAGGTGATCTCCTTCTTTCCCGAGGAAGCGCCGGTTCCGGCGAGTTCTTACCTCGCTGCACTGAAGGTCCGGCATCTGCTCTCCATGTCGGTTGGACAAGGCTCCGATCCAACGGGTACCGTCGGCAAGTCCGCCGACTGGATCCGGACTTTCCTGAATACGCCTATTGTCTATGAACCGGGCACACGCTTTCTGTACAATAGCGCCGCCACGTACATGCTTTCCGCTATCGTTCAAAAAGTGACCGGACAGAAAATAATTGACTACCTGAAACCAAGGCTATTCGTTCCGCTGGGCATCAATGGAATGGATTGGGAGGTAGA
>DATHFS010000420.1:0-2636 GCA_035317975.1 Cyclobacteriaceae bacterium
ACCAACAAGGACTCGCCTGGTTTCAATGCACCGCGTTCAAAAACGTTGCTCCAGACTGTAAAAAAAGTCTCGGGCAACGAAGCAGCTTCAACAAAAGAAAGATTGGGCGGAACCGGCAGGCATTGACCTTCCGGAGCGGCACAATATTCTGCGTACCCACCGCCGCTGACCAAGGCACAAACCTGATCGCCCACTTTCCATCTCGTACACTCCTTTCCGATCGCGACGACGGTGCCTGCTATTTCCATTCCCGGAATGTCGGGTGAAATTCCAGGGGGCGCAGGGTAATACCCCTTTCGCTGGGCAACATCGGGCCGGTTGATACCCGCGGCAGCCACCCTGACCAACACTTCATGAGCACCGGGCACAGGTTGCGGCCGAACCTGTACTTGTAAAACCTCCGGACCGCCGGGATGGGTGATGACAATCGCTTTCATGTGTTAGAAATCTACCAAGTTAGAACTTATTTGAAAGTACTTCAGCCTAGGTTCGGGTTGCAACCCGCATCCTGTAGCCAGGAACAAATTTCCCTTTTCGAACCGAATGTCTAAATTTACGACCCAAATAAAAATCAAGAGTAAAATGAAGACAGCAGAGATCCATACAAAGAAGGGAGTGATGAAGATTAAGTTCTTTGACAAAGACGCCCCAAAAACTGTAAAGAATTTTATTGACCTGGCAGAACACAATTTTTATGACGGACTGGTTTTTCACCGTGTTATTCCCAATTTCATGATTCAGGGTGGTTGCCCTAATGGGATTGGGAACGGAGGCCCGGGGTATAAAATTGATTGCGAGCTGACCGGCGACAATCAATACCACGACCGGGGTGTCGTGTCGATGGCCCATGCCGGCAAGAACACCGGAGGGTCACAATTCTTCATTTGCCACAGCCGCGAAAACACCAGCCACCTCGACCGGAAGCATACGGTATTCGGGAAGGTCTATGAGGGGCTCGATATCATCGATCAAATTAAGCAGGGGGATGTGATGGAGAAGGTTATAATTAAGGAAGTGGAGGTTTAGGTTTAAGTTCAAGGTCAGTAGGCAGTAGGCAGTAGGCAACAGGCAGTAGGCAATGATTGGTCCAAGGGTACAGAACAATCCCTTGTATTATCCACCAAGGGGCAAGGGCTAACTCCATAACTCCCGGAACCATCAACCAATAACCAGTAACCAGTGACCAGTAACCTAGTAAAAGTCCCTGAGCGAAGAAAAGTAAACATCATTCCACCCCTCCACGATGTCCTTATAATCCGAATCCGGAATATTGGTATGTCTTACCTCCACCGAAGTTCCGCGCGGATCGGCATGCAACCGGATGGTGACGATCGACGGTTCCTGTTGTTCGCCGAAGTACCATTGTTGAACGATCTTTTTTCCGGTTTCAAATTCCAGGTTTCTCCCCACGATGCTCCCGTCCCACAATGAAAATTCTGTCCCGGGTTCGGTAGACATTTCTGCCTTCTCACCCGACCACAGTTCGATTGTGAGGGGATTGGTTAAGGCAAGGTATACCTCATCGGGGGGGACGGGGAGGATATAATACTTCTTGAAATCCTTCATAACGCTGCAATTTTTGAATAATCCCCGATAATACAAAACTTCTCTATCTTCGTCTAAACGGGAAAAATGTATGAACGCATTGGAGAATAAGACGATTCTTATAACCGGTGGAAGTAAAGGAATTGGCTATGGAATCGCACAGGCATTGATTCAGAAGGGAGCAAAAGTGGCAGTAACCAGCCGGTCCCAGGAAGCCGCCGGCAGAGCAGCCATTGAATTGAACCGGGTGGGAAAGGGTGAAGCGATGGGTATAGCTGCCGATGTCCGGGATCCGAATGATCAACAGCAAGCCGTCGCCCGTATTCTTCAAAAATGGGGAAGGCTGGATGTGCTGGTTGCCAATGCGGGCGTAGGGTACTTTGGTTCGATAGAAACGCTAACCGCAAAGCAGTGGCAGGAGACCATTGATACAAACCTCACGGGCATATTCCATAGCATCCAGGCTTCGATTCCGGCGTTGAAAGATTCGAAGGGATTTATCATTACCATGGCCAGCCTCGCGGGGACCAATTTTTTTGCCGGGGCATCGGCATACAATGCCAGCAAATTTGGATTGGTTGGCTTTACGCAGGCCGTTATGCTGGACTTAAGAGCCAGTGGGATCAGGGTAACCACGATCATGCCAGGTTCCGTAGCAACGTATTTCGGAGGTCATGAGCCCGTTCCCGAAGATGCGTGGAAAATCCAGCCTGAAGATATCGGACAGATCGTGGTGGATTTATTACAAATGAATCCGAGAACCCTACCCAGTAAGATTGAAGTCAGGCCGAGTATGCCACCCGGGAAATAATAGTAGGCAGTAGGCAAAGAATAATTGACAGTTGACAAGGTGCAGTTGACAATAGGGGTTCGCCAGACGAAAATGGCGGGCCATCATCAGTAGGCAATAGGCAATTCGCAGTAGGCAATGAGGGGTCCAGGGGGTACAGAACAATCCCTTTGTATAATCCACTTCCCAAGCTCTAAACGCCGAACACTAACGGCGGGACATGAGACCTGACTGATGTTCACCGCTGTGCACTCCGGTGTACATATCCGGATGATTTAGTGTTCGGTATTTTTCATAAGGT
>DATHFS010000421.1:0-7042 GCA_035317975.1 Cyclobacteriaceae bacterium
AGCTTACGTCCCAGGCCCAACTCGGCAGCATACTTTTTCAACCTTTGTACCGACACTCCGTGAACAGTCGTTAGGTTTACCAATCCGAACACACACAGCGTTACAATAATAATATTGACCAGGGGTTCATCCTGAACAATAGGTTCAATTTGTCTGGTCATCAATTGTTGAAAGAGATAGATGAAAAGGCCAAGGGGTAGGAGTACCAGGAGGTAGCACCGGTTGCTGAGTTTGTAGAAGTATTCTTGGAGGGAACTGAAATTCATTCTAAGGGATGTGCTTTATCAAATTTAATTAATTAAATTAGCTCATTGATACGGGGGCATATGGAGGCAGTAGTGAATTTATCGCGCAAAGAACAAGTTATTCGCAAGGCGGCAGAACTTTTCAGAGAAAAGGGTTATGCGGCCTCGTCAATGCGAGACCTGGCTCAGAAGCTGGGCATTGAGGCGGCAAGTTTGTATTCGCACATCAAATCCAAGGAGGAGATCCTAAGAAGCCTTTGTTTTGATATGGCCGCCGAGTTTAGAAAATCGCTTGAGGAAGTAGAAAAACAAGGCGGATCTGCCAGCGAAAAACTGAAAAAAGGAATCATTGGTCATATTTCAGTCATGGCAAAGGATTTAACAGCCTCCGCTGTATTCATGAACGAGCACCGGCACCTGAGTCAGCCCTATCTCCGGGATTTTCTTTTATTGCGAATCAATTATATCAACCGCTTTAAGAATATCATCGAGCAAGGAGTCAAATCGGGCGAATTTAAGAATAATATCGACAAGAAACTTGCCGTCATGACCCTCTTCTCTTCCCTCAATTGGATGCCTCAATGGTATGATCCAACGAGCAATATCGTACCGGGCGAACTGGGCCAGCAGCTTGCCGATATGTTGGTCAACGGACTGAAAAAACAGTCTTAACGAATCAAATCGGGCGTTGTCTTATTTCTGCCCAAAGCATCATTTTCCTCTTTCTTCTTTGCTAAATTTACCAAACAATCGTTAGGTACGTATGTACGGAGGAGGAAATACATTTGAAGGCGTCAAGACGGATAGTGTAGCTCAAGAAGACCAGGTCAAATTGGGTGAGTTTGAAGGCAGAATAGCCAGGGGCGAAAAAATAGAGCCTTCGGACTGGATGCCGCAACTTTATCGCAAGCAGTTGATCCGGATGATCGAGCAACATGCTCACAGCGAGATCATAGGAGCCCTGCCGGAAGGAACCTGGATCACGCGGGCACCGGGGTTCAAGCGCAAAATGGCATTGATGGCAAAAGTGCAAGACGAGGTTGGGCATGCTCAACTTTTGTACAGTGCTGCGGAAACCCTCGGCAAGCCACGGGAGCAAATGATCGATGACCTGATCACCGGCAAATCCAAATATTCAAACGTATTCAACTACCCCACCTTCACGTGGGGAGATTGCTGTTTTATTTCATGGCTGGTGGATGCCGGTGCGATTGTCAATCAACTGGCAAACGCAAAGGGAAGTTACGGGCCGTACTGCAGGGCATTGGAAAGAATTTGCGCCGAAGAATCCTTTCATCTAAAATACGGTCATCATTGTGTGATTTACCTGGCGACGGGCTCCTCCATACAGAGAGAAATGTTTCAGGACGCAATCAACCGTTGGTGGCCCCCCATGATGCATTTCTTCGGACCTGCCGATATGATTTCCACCCATACTCCTGTCCTGATGAAATGGAAAGTGAAAATGGGCACCAATGATGACATGCGCAATCAATTCCTTGATATGTATGTGCCGAAAATATGGGAACTTGGCTTTACGCTCCCCGACCCGAACCTGGCCAAGAACAGTAAAACCGGCCGATGGGATTACACCGAACCCGATTGGGAAGAATTCAAACGCGTCATCAGCGGAGATGGGCCGTGCAACAAAGAAAGACTGGAAGTTCGAAGGATCGCTGAAGAAAGAGGGCGATGGGTCCGCAAGGCGCTAAAATCTCCGCAGGCGGCTTATGTACCTCCCCTGGCGTAAATCGCAATGGACATGAATTCGCTGGATCCCCGCGTAAATCGCTTATCGACCAATACCTACCCGGTCCCGAACGAGCCAACCGCCCCGCTGGATCAGTTTGGAACGTTTGAGGTATTTGTTCAGCCAAAAGGGGATAAACCTTTTCAACACGAAGGGATTGTTCACGCTCCCAATCTTGAAATGGCCTATGTACTTGCCAAAGAAGCCTTCACACGACGATTTGTTTGTGTTTCCTTGTACGTAGTCGACACAGCGAACGTAGCAGCCTCACCGATAACAGAAGGGGATGTGAACATTTATCAACGAATTGAAGATCGGTCCGATCAACCGGGGGAAAAGTTGAGTTACGAGATCTATCACCTCACCAGGCGTGGGAAGCAACACGTGCACGCGGGAACGGTGCAGGCTGTCAATGCACAGGACGCGATGGTCAAGGCCAAGCATCAATTCAATTCAGGAAAAGGGATTTGCAGCGTGTGGGTTATCCAGACAAAAAACATCCGGTTCACATTGCCTGAGGAAAAAGATTTATGGAATACATTGCCCGAAAAGAAATTTCGCGACGCCTCAGCGTACAAGGGCGGTGATAAGCTCAGTGTATTCTTGCAGAGTAAGCAGAAGTCTTCTGATCATTCGGGCCATTCTGATAATGCTGATCAATGAACAACATCGCCCTTAAAGAACTCCTTTATAAAATAGCCGACGACCAGCTTATCCTGGGCCACCGCAATTCCGAATGGACCGGGATGGGACCTTTGCTGGAAGAAGACATTGCCTTCTCCTCTATGGCCCAGGACAAGGTGGGACAAAGTCTTGCGATGTACACCCTCCTTCACTCATTGGGCGAGGGGGACCCCGATACGGTTGCCTTCACCCGCAGGGGGAATCAGTTTCACAACTGCGTATTGGTGGAACTGCCCAATGGAGAATATGATTTCAGTCTTGTCCGGCATTTCCTGTTCAACACGGCAGAGGTCATCCGCTTTGAACTGCTCAGCACTTCATCGTACGAACCGCTCGCGCAGCTGGCGAAAAAGATCAGGGGGGAACTGCGCTATCATACCCTGCACGCCAACACCTGGATCCGGCAGTTGGGTTCCTCTACGGAAGAAAGTATAGCCAGGATTCAGGCTTCATTGAATTTTTCCCTGCCGTTCGCAATGGGGATCTTCGAAGCGTCGCCTCACGAAAACGAATTGATTGAATCCGGTGTTTTTGCAGGAGAAAAAGCACTGAAACAACGGTGGCTTGCGAAAGTGGAGGAAATCATCCATCAAACCGATCTCCACCTTCCCGATTTGAATACCGTTGAGCCAGTCCCAGGGGGAAGAGTTGGAAAGCATAGTGAACATCTCCAGCCGTTACTGGACGAAATGAGCGAAGTCTTCAGGATTGACCCGACGGCGGAGTGGTAATCGGTGAGTGGTGGTTAGATCTTGATACTTGGAGTCCAGTGCCAAGATCATTCATTCACCTTAATTATTCATTAGTTATTGGTCATTGGTGGTGCGGAGTAAGCCCAAGCAATAGAATAGGGGAACAAGGACACTCAACCCTTAAACTTGAAAACAGGATGAAATTATTGCCTACTGCCCTTTGCCTACTGCCTACTTCTCAGTTCCTGGGCAAATAAATATCGAGAGCTAAAAATGAAAATATCTGTCGATCAAATATACAACTACCTCGAGGAGGTAAAAGATCCGGAAATACCGGTTTTATCCCTGGTGGATTTGGGGGTGATCACGGAAGTGACCATTGACGGGAGTAGGGTAAAGATTGAAATGACGCCGACGTTTGTCGGTTGTCCGGCGCTTGATATCATGAAGGCAGATATCCTTACGGTGTTAGAAAAGCACGGTATTGGCGAGGTACGCATCGACGTCACCTTCCGCAAGGCCTGGACGTCGGACCGGATCTCAGAGAAAGGGAAAGCCGCCTTGAAAGAATTTGGACTTGCACCTCCGCCACCTAGCATGATCTTCACTCAACTGGAAGTCCTGGAAAGCGCCCAATGCCCGCGGTGCGACGGCACCAACACCGAACTCAAAACTCCATTCGGGGCTACGTTATGCCGTGCCATCTACTATTGTCGCGACTGCAAAGATGCCTTTGAGCAGTTCAAGCCGCTCTAAATCCGTCGTTCTTGCCGAAAATATTACATGGACGCCTGAAACCAGCTTAAACTTTTATACTTGCGCCCCGTATTTAGTCCATAGTTGGTTATCGTATGAAACATTCAGGAATTTACCTTGTTGTGACTTGTTGTATCGCCGGTTTGGTTGGCTGCGGGGGAGCACCCTCCAATGGACCGGGGGGCGATTTTACGAAGATAGACTCCCTCACGGAAACGTATCTTGCATTACAGGATACGATGCTGCAATCCTGGAATGTCATGGTAAACGATGAAAATGAAAAAATCCGGTCGATGCATGAATTGCTTCATACACTCCTGTCTTTACAGAATTATGACAAAGACCAGCTTATTTCATTAGAAAAGCGCCTGGAAGAACTGAAACGCATTCGCTTTACCCAGAAAACCATGTCCGACCCGCATAGCGTAGAAGAATACGATTTTGCCTCCAATTCATTGATTTCTGAAATTATCAGCCTGACTGAATCCGATCTGCAATTCGCTACAAGCAATGAATTGCAGACCCTGGTGGATCAAATCCGGACGGCTGATCAGCGTGTAAATACGTACCGCTCCGATTATGACATGGCGACCACTCAATTCAATCGCTTCCTCGAAAAGTACCAGGATGACCTTAAAGAAATCGATCAAAACAGCAGCCCGCAGAAGAGGCCGCTTTTTCAAATGGCGGGGAATCAGTGATCGGTGATCGGGAATCAGTGATCGGTAATCGGTGATCGGTAATCGGTGGCGGATCCAAGGTTACCAAAGGTGTGGCCACAATCTTAAATACTAAGGCCGAATCCACCGATCACCGATTACCGATCACTGATTAACCCGAATATGCAATAGCATGATTAATCTGAGACGATACTAATATCTCCTCTTCCCGGCTCTTACCGTCTTCCGGGATCCACCACCCCCGGCACCGCCCCAGAATTTCTCTTTCTTTTTATCAGAATACTTTTCTTTGTGCGGGCCGGTGAGTTCAAGCCTTATTTTTCTTCCCCGAAGCTCCACTCCTTCAAATCCCGTCATTACCTGGGCGGTTACGTCCTTCTCAACTTCAAAAAACGAGTAGGCGCCTAATAAATCGATTTTGCCGATCTTGTCTTTTTTGATCTCGGCAAAATCGCAAATCAACCCCAGTAAGGACCCCTTGTCCAGGCCATCCATCTTTCCAACATTGATAAAGATACGATCGCCTGTTGTTACATTATCCCTATCCCTAACGATCTCTCCTTCCACCATCTTGCCCTTGTCGGGCTTGTTCATATCTTTTGCATCGCGATAGTATTCGAGGAAACGGTTGAATTCGATGGAGGCAAAACGTTTGATAATATCTTCCTTACTCAAGTCCCGCAATTCATGGTATACTTCCGGTAAGAAGGAATCAATCTCTTCATCATTTACTTCCACCTGACGTACTTTATGAACCAGGTCTAGTATTTTCTTCTGGCAAATCTCGTCTCCGGTAGGAATCGGTACCCGGGTGAATTTCCTTTTGATGCTCCGCTCGACCTGCTGGACTCGTACGACTTCCCGTTTGGAAACAATCGCCAGGGAGATCCCTTTCTTGCCGGCGCGGGCCGTCCGGCCGCTTCGGTGAGTATAATACTCCATTTCATCGGGCATGTTCATGTGGATGACATGCGTGATGTTGCTTACATCAATACCGCGTGCTGCCACGTCCGTCGCGACCAGCAATTGCAAGGTCTTATTCTTGAAACTCCTCATCACGCGGTCGCGTTGCTGTTGTGTAAGGTCACCGTGCAGAGAATCCGCATTATAGCCGTCTTTGATCAAATGTTCGGCGATCTTTTGGGTATCAATCTTTGTGCGGCAAAAAACCAATCCAAAAATATCGGGTGTGTAGTCGACAAATCTTTTCAACGCGAGGTACTTATCCCGTTCATCGACCAGGATGTACTGATGATCGATGTTTTCATTCCCCACGTTGCGTTCCCCCATGGTCAATTCCTGAGGGTTATTCATGTATTTTTTGGAAATCTCCCTGACTTCCTTCGGCATGGTAGCGGAAAACAGCCAAACATTTTTCTCTGCCGGGGTGGTGGACAGAATCTCGTCAATATCCTCCTTGAACCCCATATTGAGCATTTCATCGGCCTCGTCGAGGATCACATACTTAATGGTGGTGAGGTTGACTACTTTTCGCGAAAGCAGATCAATAAGACGGCCCGGTGTAGCGACAATGATGTGTGCTCCCCTCCTCACTTTTCTGATCTGATCGCTTATACTGGCCCCTCCATATACTGTAACGATATTCAGGTTTTTGACAGCCTTGGAAAATTTCTCCAAATCGGCTGTTATTTGCACACTCAGTTCACGAGTAGGCGCAAGAATAAGGGCCTGGGTGGTGTGATCTGACTCGTTCACCAATTCGACCAAGGGCAGGCCAAAGGCGGCTGTCTTTCCAGTGCCGGTTTGAGCAAGGCCCACAAAATCAGTATTTCCGCTAAGTAAGATCGGGATAGATTGTTCCTGAATCGGTGTAGGCGTTTCAAAGCCCAGCTGCCGGACTGCTTCCAGCAATTCCCCGGAAAGTCCCAGGGCATCAAATGATTTCATTATTAATGATTAAATAAGCCGCAAAGGTAGGGAATTAATAAGCAAAATCGGCCGGCTTGTGGCCGCCGTCTAAACCGGAGGTTTTTCTGAACATTCCTTACTTTTAAATTGCTCATCTGTTACTTTCACCAAATTAAGTAGCCATTATTTTTGGTTTATAAAAAAACAACCTACCCCAACCCTTGAAAATCCTGAAAAGAGTATCACTCGTATTACTGGCCGTAGTCGTGGCAGCAATTATTTACATGGTCATCCGTTTTCTGCCGATCATGACGGGGATGGCAGCCAAGACGATGTGCTCGTGCGTGTATGTCATGCAGCGTGATC
>DATHFS010000422.1:0-3971 GCA_035317975.1 Cyclobacteriaceae bacterium
CGTTGACACCGATAGAGTGATAGACCAGCCCGGGCCTTCCATTTTCCAGGTTGATCCCAAAGATGGTTGCCTGGTTTTGTGCTGCCGTGGAGGAGAGCATTTGAAACGTCACTTGATGCGTCCGGAAGGGGAGCAGCACGGTGGAGGTGTTCGGGAAGGGTTCGAACGTGTAGGGTCCGATGAAGGCTAGGTCCTCATTTACCGAATCTTTGACCACAACATTAAAACTACTGGCGTCTTTCTTGAAGAAGAGCATGATCTTATTGAAACTGTAGTTGAGGGTTGGCGTATCAAGTATCTTGACGGCCAGCGTTGCATTAGGCTGGACGGTACGAAGTGTGATACCACCAATTCCTATGGGCAGCGGCTGGTCGGTGAAAACAATGCGCTTCACCTGCCACGCAGAACCGGATGAAGTGAAAAAATTGGAAGGTTCATTCGTGTGGGCCACGCGTCCCGGAAAAATCAAGCCCCGTCCGCCGTTGCCGAAATCGCGATGAAAGTTTTGACGAATGACACCACTCAGAAAATCCGCCTGGATATGGGAATCGCCGATGTGTATGATCCGGACTTGAAGGTTCTCTCCCTTTTTCAGCCTGTACAGTTTTTCATAGAAATCAGAGAGCGATACTCCATTGTGAATACGGTTTTGCTCCCGGTCCAGAAAATCATATCGTGTTGCCGGTCCTGCCGTCAAGGTATCCTGCGCAACAAGTGGGCTGCTTAGGCAGAAGAGGGCAACAAGGCTAAGGAGTTTTTTTTGTTTTGTCATGTTTAATCCGATCGTATAAAAGTGCTTCAGCCAGTTTTTTGGCTAATTTTCGTCCACCCCGGTAGGTGAGGTGCGTATAGTCTTTGGAAGCAAGGGGAGGGTTGGCCGCCACAAATCTCACCATGCTGTTTTCGCCTCCCATCGCAGCAAACACATCCCAAAAGGCGATCCTACTTCGGCGGGCCATTTCACGTTGCACGCGACGCATGAGCAGGATGTTGGGCATGGTAACGAACTTGCCGTTTAGGTTGTAGCTTCGATCGCTGATGCCCAGCAACAGGATGCTGCTTTCGGGAAAATTTTCCTTAAGGCGGCTGATAACCTTCATCATCTTATCGGCATACCGGTCGTATCCGATGGTATCTGTCTCGCTGACGACATTGAGTCCGTATTGTAACAGGATAAGCTTATAATTCTGAAAATGGTTGAATTCATTTAATTCCCGCGTCGCGGTCTGGAGCAGCCCCATGCCGGAATTTCCACGCATGGCGAAATTATCGACGACCATTCCGATGTTGCTCTCGAAGCTAATACCATAGAGCCTCAGACTGTCAAATGGCCCAAAGCGCAATTTGATCGCCTGTGCTCCTTCACACGGCAGTACGGTTTGCTGCAGCGCTTCGGAAGGCGCTAACGACTTCTCGAAAAAAAGCGAATCGTCCAGTGTGTAATGAAGTTGAGCAGGAAGGGGGCTGGTGTAAAAAAGTCGGGCCCGGTGAAATGGACCGCCTGCCTTTTTCCCGGGCCTGTACTCGACTTCATTTTCTTCCTGTGGGATAAAGCAATAACCGGACATGCCGAGTGGTGCAAACGGACTTTTCTCCCCCACGGCCCAATACGTTTTCCAGCCGCTAAAGGAATGTTGGATGGTTGTTCTGAATTGCGATACCTCAGAAGTGATCGGGACATACCCAACACCCTGTCCTCCGAAGAGTTGTTGCAGGGTATCGCGAAAGCTGGAGCAAAGAATATCTCCTTCAATGAAGGAATCACCAAAAAATGCCACCCGTACAGGCCTTCGCTTTGATCCTGTCACTGCCTTAAAAAATTTACCCAACGCATCCTTTTTTTCGCTGTAGTCCTCCACACAGGTAATGCCCGGTGGACAGGGATTTTTCCTGATGGCCGGCTTCTGGTTAGTTTGTTTTACAGAGTCCTTTTTGGCAACCTGCCGGCTGGGATCCGGTTGTATATCAGCGAGGATGTCTACTCTTTTGAATTTAAAATGACCAAGGGAAAACTCGTTGACGAACGAAAGCAAAAGAAGCAGAACTATCACCAAGGCCAGCCAATGGAATGATTTCTTGAGATGATTGTCGCGCATAGTGCCTTCCCTGACCAATTCAAAAAGTTGTCGATCAGATGTACCCCGCCATCGCATAAGCAACGTACCCTACCCATTCCTTTATCAGTACATGCCAGGCCCCCAACGCCTCCAGCTTGGGGATCAACAGCACATCGATCGTAAATTTACGTTTATGCGACAAAAAATTCGTACTGAAGGTATCCAAAGGCCAACCGACTCGCCGAAAGCAGGCGGCGGACCGTCGCATATGAAATGAGGAAGTAATCAAAAGACATTCTCCCGGATTGGATTGTCCTGCCAGGAGCGACTTTACTTCCAGTGCGGACTCGTGGGTGTTGCGGGAGTTGTTTTCGGTAATAATATCTTCCGGTTTGGCGCCCATCATCACGAGCACGGAGGCGATTTCGTCAGCCTCGCGCTTGCCGGTATCCACCAGGCTTCCGCTGCCTCCGCTCACCAGTATTTTATCGATGAATCTTTCTTTATAAAGTTGAAAGGTGTGCGTAACCCTGTCCGCCCCCTGAGTCAGATAGACGCGGTCTTTTGGTTCCATTTCCGATTTGGTTACCCCCGAGAGAAGGATGCCCCACCGGTAGTGCTTCTTTATTTCCGCGAACGGCGTGGGGGGAACTTCCCATGCCCTCATGAATTCGTTGACGATAAAATCATTCGAACAGAACAAGAGGAGCGCGATGCCGGTCCTGAGCAGCCAGTATTTCCATCGTACGGACCGGAGGAATACAGAAAGTAAGAGCAGCACGCAAATAATGACCAGCGGCATGGTAAGGAAGTTGATCGTCTTGGAGAGAAAGAAAAACATAGACGGAGTTCCTCACATGCGTTTAGGGATGGGGTTAGAAATATTCCCCAGGCCATCGATAATCTTGCGCAGGACCTCATAGTACAATGCAATAGCCAGTACCACGGTCATCGACCAGATCACTGCCAGGTTGAAGTAAAATGTGTCGATATTCTGGTTAAGGAAATGTTTCCGGGGCATGTAAAACTGGGCATCGAAATCAACCATGTGGTCGGGATCGGGATCTTTGTATATGGGATAGATCTTCTGCACAAACTTTCCATCTTTTTCAATAATGCGGTGGGACTCCTCGACGTTTTTAACCAAAGAGGAGATGGCCTCATTCTCGTACGCCTCGCGAAACTTTCCAAATTCCTTTTCTTTTTCCGCGGTTTGTGTCAGGTGGTTTATCTTCCGGTCCTTCTCCTGGTCGGCCTTGTTGTAGCGGTTGATATAAAATCGCTTTAGCGTCTGCATAAAATCCGCCGCCGACGTATAGGTAAGGGAATCGAACCGTTCCGGCGTGAGCTGGTCGAGGTGGGTGAACTTGTCCTGGCCCACTTCATCGAGCTCGCGGCCGATTGCATTCCGGATCAATTTCAATATTCTGGCCACTTCCCCGCGGATTGCCGGTTCGGGATTTTTGAATTGAAGATTGACAAAATCCAATTTTGATTCCAACTCGGGAATAAAATAAATTTTATTGAAGTCCGCATCCGCCATGACCTTGTCGTACACATAGAACTCCCTCTCAAAATCGTTGTCTTTAAACTGCGTGACCATGGCGGCTTCAAATGCCCAGCGCGAAGCCATAATATCACCCACCAGGGGAACCGTTGCCGTGTTGCCGATGAGGGGATTGAGTTTGTCAAATTTGACAACGACACCACTCAGGATCAGTTGGGGGATCAACAGGATCGGGATGAGAATATAGATCGTCACCGCCGAATTAAAAGCGGATGAAATGTTGAGTCCCAATAAATTGGCAAAGCAGGAAGTAGTAAATAAGATGGCCCAATGAGCGAAAAACATTCCTTTTATTTCAAGGATCGAGTTGCCCACCAGCACGAATAGAAAAGTCTGGATGGCGGAAA
>DATHFS010000423.1:0-2200 GCA_035317975.1 Cyclobacteriaceae bacterium
CTCCGCGCCTAACCTGGATGGCGGGTGGATCAATGAACGATTTGGCCCGGCATGGGGAGAAAACCCGTTTTCTATCGGGGTATCCGCAACAAGTCCTGAGGTTTGCTACACCTCTGATTTTGGACGTGTCATTAAAACGGAGGATGGCGGTAAAACCTGGTCGCAGGTGTACACCAAAAAGAAAGCGGGTGCAGACTGGATCTCGCGGGGATTGGAAGTGACTACCGGCTATAGTGTTGTCTTTGATCCCCTCCATGAGAACCATTTGTTTATCACCGACACCGATATCGGCCTGATGGAAAGCAATGATGGCGGTGAAAGTTGGCGGAGTGCGACGGAGAACAATGGCATTCCTAAGGCCTGGGCCAACAGCACCTATTGTTTGACATTCGACCCGGAAGTGAAGGGCAAAGCGTGGGCGGCCATGAGCGGAACGCATGATTTACCCCGGCCGAAAATGTGGAGACGAAAAGGCATAGCCGGATTCAAAGGAGGTATTGTAGAAACCGATGACGGTGGAAAATCGTGGAAGTCAGTCGGCGGGCAAATCGGTGAGGCTGCCTTTACGGATATCCTGATCGATCCCGGCAGTGATAGAATATCCAGAACGCTATACGCCTGCGCTTTCGGGAAAGGTGTTTATAAGTCCAACGATGGAGGTAAAACGTGGAAGCAGAAGAACAATGGAATTGCAGGCAAAGAGCCCTTTGCCTGGCGAATCACTCGGCAGCAATCCGATGGTGTCCTTTTCCTGGTTGTAAGCAGAAGGAGCGAAGACGGAAGTATAGGAAATGGAATGGACGGCGCCGCATATCGCTCAACTAACGGCGCGGAGACTTGGGAAAGGATTTCACTGCCAAAAGAAACCAATGCGCCTACCAGCCTGGTCGTTGATCCATACCATCATGGAAGGCTCCTTCTTTCGGCCTGGGGAAGGGTGACTCCGGGAAAATTTTCGCCCGATATTGGCGGTGGTATTTTTCTGTCCGAAGATGACGGCAAATCCTGGACGCACGTGCTGAAGCAGGATCAGCACATTCACGATATCACTTATGACCCTCGTATTAAGACATTTTATGCCTGTGGGTTTACCGGCTCGGCGTATCGGTCACTCGACTGTAAAACCTGGGAACATATCCGGGGGTATAACTTCAAATGGGGTAAGAAGGTTGAACTGGACCCAAGAGATCCGGAAAAAATATTCATCATCACCTTTGGTGGGGGAGTGTGGTATGGGCCTGCATCCGGTGATCCCAAGGCCGTAGAGGATATTTCTAATCCTGTGGCCGTTTATTGAGTCAAGCAAACGTTTGCATACATTCCCGGATTTTTGTTTATAAATTGGATAATCAGTTCAATCAGGACGTCCGATTTTAACAATTAACCAGTAATGCGTATGAATGAATTATTCCGAAAAAATTCCAGAGCGACCATTTGCATGCTGCTGATGGTCATGTATTTCGCGATGCCGGTGGTACCGGCGTCCGGAAATACCAGGCATCGCCTGAATGTGTTTTATGCCATGGCCTTCGAAAAGGTCATTACCGGGAGGGTAACCGGAGAGGATGGCACTGCCTTACCTGGGGCTACCGTCATCGTAAAGGGTACAGGGATTGGCACAACGACGGATTCCGATGGCCGATTCACCCTGTCGGTCCCCGATAATGCGGAGACCCTTGTGATCTCCTTTGTCGGGTACACGGTGGAGGAAATAGTCATTGGCACCCAGACCGTCGTCAACGTAACGCTTCGCGACGATCAAAAGACGTTGTCCGAAGTACTGGTAGTAGGGTATGGTACGCAACGCAAGAGTGATTTTGTCGGAGCGATCAGTTCCGTAAAGGGCAGTGAACTTGCCCTCTTGCCAATGCAGCGGGCGGATCAGGCTTTGCAAGGCCGTGCTGCCGGCGTAATGGTTGTTAACACCGATGGTTCACCGGGAGGCAATACGACGATCCGGATCCGCGGCTCGAACTCGATCAATGGAAACAATAGCGCACTTATTGTTATTGATGGATTACAGGGTGGTGATTTTAAATCACTGAATCCAAATGATATTGAATCGATTGAAGTATTGAAGGATGCTTCGGCGACTGCCATTTATGGTTCACAGGGAGCTAATGGAGTGATCCTGGTGACGACCAAAAAGGGCAGGACGGGCCCCCCGGTTTTTAATTATAATTTTAGTATTGGCGCACAG
>DATHFS010000424.1:0-6243 GCA_035317975.1 Cyclobacteriaceae bacterium
TAATACTTGAGTTTTAATTCCAGCGTGGATTTATCCGTTTCGAGCCGGTCAAGATTTTTCGTTAAGTTGTCTGCCGTGGCGGTAATATTAAGAATATTGTTGCGTGACCGAAACGATTCCAGGGAACCCTCTGCCTGTCGCAGCTCATTCGAAACGCCACTGAGCTGGTCATCGATAAATCGAATTGTCTTGAGCCCCAGTTGGTTTCTTTTATGGAGTTCATTGGTGAGATAAACATCCAATAAGGTATTGAGAAACGTGATCTCCTTTTTCGGAACCCGTCCTCTCATATTGATTTCCACTATGTTGGATTCACGGGAGATCGGTTTGATGTCCAGCTTGTCCAGGTACGCTTCCGTAAGCGAACCAAGGTCCTGGATGACAAAAAAGTAGACCTTTTCGTCGTTCTCAGGCTCGTAGGGTCGATTAAATTTTATTTTGAAGCTTAAGTTCCGGTCAACAAATGGTTTGTCATTGGCACGCGTGTGATCGATGTTGATCACCGACAGGTGTTCCCTGGGCTGGTTGGTATAGAAGTTATACGTACCCGCATTTTTTGCAGCGACATGAACGGAGTACGTTTTTGTTGAGGTCCGCTTAATATAAATGGGGACGTTGACGATCTGGTTGACCGAAGAATCCATTTCTACTTTAAACGGATACTCGTTTCCATACCGCTCAAACGTCTTGAAATTTTGCTTTTCAAAATACGAAATCCCGAAATCAAGTTTCTGGAGTGTGCTCCCCACCTGATTGTAGGATTTCAGGATTCCTATTTCATCTTCTATTTCCGTATGCGACGTCAGGAGCTCCATCCCTTTCAGGAATTTTTCAGAATCCATCCCGTTCTTGACCTGCGCATTTAATAGAATGGAAGCCCGGACCTGGTACATCTTATCCGCAAATTCTGTGTACGTATAGGCGAGCGGCACCGTTATGAGCAGCGCGATCAGAAAATAATACCACCGGGAGGTAAGCTTCTGAATAAGCGCTTTGATATTTACTTTTTCGTCCATGGCTGGTTTTTCCCTTTAATTAGTAGTTCGATGGGTGCTGACGTAACTCAAAATGAGGATACCCGTCGTGAGCGCTGAAAATACCACGCTTAGAACTTCGAGGTTTGATCTTTTGGATCGTGCCTTGAGAGGTTCGACATAAATCACATCACCGGGTTTGAGAAAATAATATTCGGATTTTAAAAGGTCGGGATCGGTAAGGTCGAGTAAAATTACTTCGGATCCGGACGGTCTCTGACGGATGACTTTAACGTTTTTCCGGCTTCCGAAAGCGGTGAGATCCCCTGCCATTCCCAGTGCCTCCAACGCGGTTGCCTGATTGTTGTATACAAAGTAGTACCCGGGATTTTTAACTTCCCCCAGAACCGTAACTTTAAAACTGATGAGTTTTACAATGGCAATAGCGTTGTTGAGATACTTATTTACATTTAATTGGATCAGCTTCTGAGCTTCTTCAACCGTAAGATCTTTAACCATCAGTTCTCCCAGGGTGGGCAGAACAATTTTTCCGCTGACGTCGATGGAGAATCCATCCAGGAATAAGCTACCCGGATTCGCAAACATCGAATTCTGGGTTGCAATATTGAAAATACCGGTTATCTCCTTCTCTGCTGAACTCTTGATCTGTACCGACAAAATATCGGCAGGCTGCAAGTGATAGGGCGACTTTTTGTTTTCGACCAACGTCGCCCGCGATGCAGAATAACCACCATCCTGCAGGTAAACCAAGCGTTTATTATAGTAGCATGAAGAAACCAAAATAGAAAAGATGATTCCGGAAATAAACGTGATAATCCTCATTTGATTTTGTGCTCCAATTCGTTAATTAAACTGCAAGCTAAAATCGGCGTCCGTTCAGTTCAATGATCGGTGTCATCGTATGTAAAGATGTTTAGAACAATTCCTGACAGGCCCAAAACGACCTGGAAGGCGAGGTGTACCCGATTTTGATGATCTAGGTCATCATTTCTGGATGATATCCGTCATTATGACGGCAGGATAAATGATCTATATTTCGCTGCTTATTTCGGTAAATCGGGCTGGTATTTCTAGTAAATTTAGTGTACTAAAGAGGCCGGTTATCCATTCAGTTTATTCATGTAACATACCAGTTTCTAAATGAAACAAAGTGCGGCAGAAGGGGTTATGATCTTTAATGACCGGGATCAGGTAGTCCTGATCAATACGGTTGTCAATCAGCTATTGGGTTACGACCACGATGAATTGGCTGGCATGACCATTGGACAACTCGTACCCCGCAAGGTCTCAAAAAATAATCAGCAGGCCCGGCCTGGGATTGCGGATCAACCGAACGGTGCCAGCGTACCTTCCACGGGAATCAAAAAAAAGGGCAGCGCTTTTCCTGTTGAAATAAGCTTGCACCACTTTCATGGGGGTGATAAGCCCCTGACAGCGGCGTTTATGATGGAATCCGTTGACGCGAAAGCACAAAAGCGTGCTAAATCGATTCAGCCTGATCCGGTCGTCTTTTTGATCATGGACAAGGCCGGGACCATCTTATTGATGAATACATACGGTTGTAAACTGCTGGGTTGGGATAAAGAATCGATCAAGGGCCAGAACTGGTTTGAAGACTTTTTGCCCGGGCGCAAGCGGCAACAACTCCACTCTCTCTACGAGAAGGTCTTCCGGGATGGGACGATCAAAAATTACCAGACGCCTGTTCTCACTGAAAAAGGTGAAGAACGTTCGATTGCCTGGACCGCTGCGGTAATCTATGATTCTACAGGAACTCCCGTAGCCACCCTGAGCACGGGGGTGGAGGCCACGGAAGTCCATGCCGGCCGGAAAATAGCAGGACCGCTCCTTGAACGGATCAGCCCGCTTAATAATAATAAGGTCGAATCGAGTGTGAACGAGCAAACGCTGGAACTGGTCGATGCGTTGAGCAAAGTGGAGACGATCAGCAGGGAACTGCGTGTGCAAGCGCAGGAACGAAGTGCGATTGAAGAGAAACTCGCTAAAATTCAGCGCCTGCACGATACAATGTCCCATAATTTTCCGAATGGGGTGATCTGCGTTCTCAACCGGGAAATGCGAAATGTACTGATGGATGGAAAGGATAGCAACGAAATTGATTTAACGCCCCTGGGCATGGTCGGAGAAAAGACCGAAAATCAGAAGCTGTTATTCACGATGGAGACATTAACTCAATTAAAGAAGGCCTTTGATGGCAAAAGCGTCTTTTGCGAAGTAAAAGTAAAAGACAAGGACTACCAGATAACGTCCGTGCCCTTATTCGATACAAAGAACAAGGTAAATGAAATTCTGTGTGTCATCCAGAACATAACGGAGCGAAAACAGATGGAAGAGGGCCTGATCAAGGCGCTCGAAAAAGAGAAAGAGCTTGGCGAGCTTAAATCGCGGTTTGTGACGATGGCGTCGCACGAGTTCAGAACTCCGCTCACGACGATTCTCTCCTCTACTTTTCTCCTTGAAAATTATGCCGGTCAGAACTATGAGAAGGAGAAGGTCGTTCACACCAACCGGATCAGGCGGGCGGTAAACAACCTGACCCTGATCCTGAACGAATTCCTGTCATTGGAGAAACTGGAGCAGAACAAAGTACAAGTGGTGCGGGCCGACGTCAATATCCCGGAGTATATTCAGGACACGCTTTCCGAAATGGAGGTGGTCAAGAGAGACCGGCAGGTGATCGAATATCACCATGCCGGGGACCGCGCGATCGCCCGGCTCGATCATCATCTGTTGTGGAGCATTGTCACCAACCTGATCTCCAATTCGCTCAAATATTCGAAGGCGGGTGACAAAGTGGAGATCACATCGGCAATCGAACCTGATTCCGTCGTGCTTACGGTAAAAGATAACGGTATCGGCATTCCTTCGGATGAACAACAGTTTATTTTCGGCCGGTTCTACCGGGCCCGCAACGCTGCCAACATTGAGGGTACCGGGTTGGGACTTCATATCATACAAAAATACATCCACCTGTTGCAGGGCACGATCACGTTTGAAAGTCAACTCGATGTGGGCACCCTTTTTACAGTAGTCCTGCCGATCGGAGTGAAAGAAGTACCCGGGGAAGGTCCATCATTGAAATTATAACAAAACAAAAAATAGCAACCCTATGAGTCACAAGATCATGGTAATTGAGGACAATGTTGAGATGTGTGAGAACATTGCCTCCATTCTCACACTAGGCCGGTACGAGGTGTCCACCGCCAACAATGGGAAACGGGGCATCGAGATGGTCCAGCAAGGTCAACCTGACCTTATTTTATGCGACATTATGATGCCCGATCTGGATGGCTATGGCGTCTTGCATATTTTGAGCAAAGATCCGACCACCGCGAATATTCCCTTTGTCTTTCTCACGGCGAAAACGGAACAGCGCGATTTCCGGGCCGGCATGAACCTCGGTGCCGATGACTACATCACCAAACCGTTTGACGGCCTGGAACTCCTCAACGTCATTGAGCTCCGGTTAAAGAAGAATGACCTCATCAAAACAACCTTCAAAAATAACATCACCGATATTAATGACTTTTTTAGCAAGACAAAGCAACTCCCGGAGTTCCAAAAGCTTTCGGATCACCGGCGGTCCAAGGTCTACAAGAAAAAGGAGTTTGTATTCGTGGAGGGTGAACAACCCAACTATGTCTACTTTATCGCCAAGGGCGAGGTGAAAACCTTCAAGTCCAACAATGACGGGAAGGAACTCATAACCGGTTTGCACCATGATGGAGAGTTCCTTGGCTTTGTTTCTTTGCTTGAGAATAAACCTAACAATGAAAGCGCTATTGCCTTAAAAGAGTCACAGATCTACATGATCCCTCAGCAGGATTTTCTGGCCCTGATCTACACCAACAAAGAAATAGCCAGAAAATTCATATCAATGCTTTCCAGTAACTTGTATGAAGCCGAGAATATGCTCCTGGACCTGGCATACCAGTCCGTCCGGCAGCGGGTTGCCACCGTGTTGATCAAACTCGATGTTCCGGTTGAGCCGGCTGCAAAGAATCCATCCATTATTTCGGTTGCCCGTAAGGATCTTTCCAGCATGGTGGGAACGGCTACCGAATCACTCAATCGCACGCTGGCGGACTTTAAAGATGAGGGACTGATTGAGATCCATGATAAAGGAATAAAAATTGTACAACGGGCTAAACTTGAGCGCGTCAGAAATTAAAAATTGAACTTTTCAACAATCTTACTATAGTTATGGCAACAAAATCAATGGCTAAAATCGCTGCTTTACCGAAAACCCGGGTTCTTTTGCCGCGCGGTGTCAAAAAACAAAATAAAAAGCGCCATTCCAATGGCAATGGACTTCCGAAGGCAAATCATGACGAATTTGATTTCAAAGAGTTATTGCATGTGCTGAAAGATGTACAGAATGGAAATTTTGCCGTGCGCCTGCCGGTTGACGAAGTAGGGATCAGGGGAAAGGTATTCGATACGCTCAATGAGATTATCTCCCTGAACGAAATAATGATGAAGGAGTTTGCTCGCGCAGGCGATACCATTGGCAAGCAAGGTAAACTCACACAACGGATTGAATTGCCCAGTACAAAGGGTTCCTGGAGCGAAGGGGTTAATGCACTTAATGAATTGATCTCCGATCTGGTTCATCCGACGATCGAGATTGCCAGCGTAATCAGTTCGGTCGCAAAAGGAGACTTGTCGCAGCAAATGCGGGAAGAGATAGGCGATCATAAGCTGGAGGGTGAATTTCTGCGGATCGCGAAGGAGGTTAATTACATGGTAAAACAGTTGAACCTCTTTTCCATGGAAGTGACGCGCGTCGCCCGCGAAGTAGGATCAGAAGGAAAATTGGGCGGCCAGGCAAAAGTACGCGGTGTGGGCGGTGTGTGGAAGGACCTTACCGATTCGGTAAATCAGATGGCGGGTAACCTCACCAACCAGGTGCGTAACATTGCCGAAGTAACGACAGCCATTGCCCGGGGTAATCTCGCCAAAAAGATTACCGTGGATGTAAAAGGCGAAATGCTGGAATTGAAAAACACCATCAATACGCTGGTGGATCAGCTTAACTCATTTGGATCGGAGGTAACCCGGGTAGCCCTGGAAGTAGGAACGGAAGGAAGGTTGGGAGGCCAAGCAACAGTGAAAGGGGTTGGAGGTATATGGAAAGATCTGACCGACTCGGTAAATCAAATGGCTTCTAACCTGACCGGCCAGGTACGCAATATTGCCGGTGTAACAACAGCGGTTGCCAATGGTG
>DATHFS010000425.1:0-2475 GCA_035317975.1 Cyclobacteriaceae bacterium
TCCTTTTTTATGTAAAGCAGCAGGAAGCTGGCGACGCAAAGCAGAAGAAAAGCGGTCTTCTTTTCCGTGGCGAAGAACGATCCTGACTCGGTATACGTTTGCATCTACGTGTTTACTTGTCCCCCCTCTCCACCTCTGTGAGGGGCCGGCCTGCCCGCCGAAGCTGTCTCAGCGTAGGCGGGTGTTGAGGTGTTGACGTTTTTATAGTTACTTCGCACGTGCAAATTCTGCAAAATCATAAATTCAAGATTGCGCTCCTGACTATTTTCCTGGTTTATGGGGAGGCTTTTCCCCAGGCAAAGAAAGATACCACCATTATTCTTATTTCCGATGTAAACATGCAACTCGAGTGTTCATCGGCGCTGAACGACATGTATAATTTCAAGTTTGAAAAGGCGGAGAAGCAAATGCGGTCGTTCAAAAAAAAATATGCCTGGCACCCGCTTCCCTATTTTTTATTGGGCCTGAATGAGTGGTGGAAGATTGAACCCAATACGCGGGTAACGATCTATGATGACCGGTTTTTATCGTATATGGACAGCGCCATCCTGATAGCGGAGAACCTCCATGATAAATACCCGGAGTATAGAACAGAGGCAGCATTTTTTATGGCCGCGGCATACGGGTTTAAAGGGCGGTTGTACGCCGACGAGGAACGCCACAACTGGGGCAAAGCGGCTGCTGCGGGAAAGACAGCCCTGAATTACCTGGCGGAATGCAAAGAGAAAACGTACCTGAGCCCGGACCTTCTTTTTGGTGATGCGCTCTTTAATTATTTTTCTGTTTGGGTGCCGGAAAACTATCCTGCGCTTCGGCCTGTTTTATGGTTCTTTCCCAAAGGCGACAAAAAATTAGGGCTGGCCCAACTCAAGGAAGTTTCCTACAATGCCTTTTATACCCGCACGGAAGCGATGATATGGCTGATGCGGATTTGCAACAGCTATGAGAACGATCAATCGAGGGCTTTTCAGTTGGCGGAATACCTGCACCAGACGTACCCGGATAACCCTTACTTTCACCGGTACTATGCCCGGATGCTCTATTCCCGTGGCGCCCATCCGGAATTGGAGATTGAATGCAAACGGATTTTGGAGCGGATTGATAGTGGACGATTTGGCTATGAAGCCACGAGCGGAAGGTATGTAGCCTTTTACCTCGGACAAGTGTATGGGGCCCAGCGAAAACTGGAGGAAGCGAAACGATATTACCTGCTCGCGGTGAAGTATGCAGAAGAAATTGATGCCACGGAATCGGGATACTATTTGTTTTCGTTGATTGAACTCGGGGAGATCGCCGAAAAACAAGGCAGGAAAGCCGAGGCAAAAAAATATTTCAAAGACGTAAAGAAAAAAGCCGGTCGGAAGGAGGAAGCATTTAAAGATGCGAAGAGAAGGTTGAAGAATCTGGAGAAAGTGGATTGAGCCGTGGAAGTCGCCTATGAAGGGTAAACGAATTCAATATTATTTTGATTACGCTGCGAACTGCGAAATGTGTGGTGCGACCACGGATGATCATCTTGTTTTAGGCCAGAGACTGAATCAATCTCAAGGGTTAATGCCGAAGCGAAAGAACGGAATTACGACTACCGTTATGAAATGCGTCCACTGCGGTTTGGTATATGCCAACCCGCAGCCAATACCCTATGATATCCAGGATCATTACGGTATTCCACCCGAAAATTACTGGAAGCCGGAGTATTTTGAATATGATCGGAATTATTTTTCAGGTGAGATAGAGCGATTCAAAAAAATAACTGAATTCAGACCCGGCATGACGGCACTGGACGTTGGGGCCGGCTTAGGCAAGTGCATGAAATCATTGGAGAATGCCGGGTTTGACGTATATGGTTTTGAAGCATCAGAATCCTTTCATCAAATGGCAATTGAAAAAATGAATGCGAAGGCTGAAAAGTTGAAATTGGCCATGATCGAAAATGTGGATTATGAACCCAATTTTTTTGATTTTATAACCTTTGGGGCTGTTTTGGAACACCTTTACCACCCGGGCCAATATATTGAACTGGCGATGAAATGGCTGAAGCCCGGAGGATTAATGCATATAGAAGTTCCTTCATCCGACTATTTAATACATCGATTTATTAATTTCTACTTCAAATTAATGGGTACTAATTATGTCACCAATATCAGCCCCATGCATGAGCCTTTCCATTTGTTTGAGTTTACGTTGACATCATTCATCGAGCATTCAAAAAAGAACCATGAATATGAAATTAGTTTTCATGAATATTATGTTTGTTCGGCCGAACCATTTCCCCGGTTCACTCACCCCTTGTTAAAAAAGATAATGAAGATGACGGACACGGGGATGCAGCTGGCGGTTTGGTTGAAGAAGTTGTAATCAGATAAATAATTCGAATTTGGAACTCCGCGATCTCATCGTAACCCCTGTCTTTATCATTCTGATCTACGGGGTGGCGTTTATCGTCCGCCCCCGGGTAACCGATGAAATTAACTA
>DATHFS010000426.1:0-3084 GCA_035317975.1 Cyclobacteriaceae bacterium
CATGCCGGCAGCCTCGCCCTGGCCCGGATAGGAAAATCGGATCCCCTTGTTGCTCTGTCAAAGGACCCTTCCCGTGCTGTACGGATTGCAGCCGTCGTAGCTCTCCGGCGAATGAAAAATCCGGGGATCACTGTCTTTCTCAATGACCCTGATGAATACATCGTTACCGAAGCCGCCCGCGCCATAAACGATGATCTCTCTATCGAAGAAGGGCTTCCCGCGTTAGGAGATGTGCTGGAAAACCCCCGGTTCAGAAGTGAGGCCTTGCTCAGACGAGCGATCAGCGCCAATCTCAGAGTTGGAAGTGATAAGTCAATGCAAACCCTCATCCATTATGCTGTACGGGAAGGCAGTCCTGTAAACATGCGGACGGAAGCCATCGACGCATTGAGTACCTGGGCCAAACCTTCTGTCCTGGACCGGGTGGACGGACGATACCGTGGTGTCATTACCCGGGAACCGGCTCTTATTAAAAAGAATGCGGGTGATATGCTGATCCTGCTACTTCGGAATAAAGACTTGCCCTTACGGCTTAGTGCTGCCAGAGCGATTGGTAAAATCAAAATTCCCAACGCTTCTTCGCATCTCTTTATGAGTCTCAAAAATGACCGGGACCCCATCCTGCGTGTCGAAGCACTGAGGGCCCTGGCCGCACTCGAAGATGTTCAGATCGGAGATGCCATACGGCAAGCGCTTTCCGACAAGGAAAAGAGCGTCCGGATCGCCGGCCTCGACTTGTTGGCAAAATCCAACATGCCAGGACCCATGATGGTCTCCCTGCTGTTCGAGGTGATCAACAGCAGGACGACGGAAGAAAAACAGGCTGCCCTCATCACCCTTGGGAATCTGCCAATCAAAGATTCACGACAGGTTTTCGACCAGTTGCTGGATAGGATGGCAGCCGGTCATCTTCCTCCGGAAATCCATCTTGAATTATCAGAAGCGATTGACAGCACCCGGGCGCCACAATTGATTACCCGGTATAAAGAGATCAACGCTACATTCTCCCCTGATTCACTTCAGGCCGCTTATGAAGGCAGTTTGCTGGGTGGTGATGCGAACCTGGGTCGGAGAATCTTCTTTCGTAATCAAACCGCGCAATGCGTGCGGTGTCATGCCCTCAATGATTATGGCGGTAATGCGGGCCCGCGGTTGAATGGTGTGGCCGGCAGGCTTAGCCGTCCTCAACTACTGGAGGCCTTGATCAATCCCGGCGCGCGATTGGCCCCGGGGTTTGGCGTAGTAACGGTTGAACTTAAAAACGGTAAAACCATTCGCGGTATTCTTCAACAAGAAAAGCCGGAGGCATTGATCTTGAAGGTCGGGGATAAGCCGGATACCACCATCCGTTCAACGCAAATCGCAAAGCGAACCAACGACCCTTCAAGCATGCCGCCGATGAGGTACCTGCTGACGAAAAGAGAGATCCGTGACCTGGTAAGTTTTCTTTCGACATTGACTAATGCCCAATGACTACTGACTAACCCGGGACTCAAGACAGAACCGTAAAAACTATAAAATATTAAGTAAATTGTATTCTTAACCTCCAATTCTATGAAAACGATCTTAGCGTACAGTACCGCCTTCCTGCTTCTCATTGCTTTTTCGGGTTTGAAAAAAGAAAACACGGCCGACGAATGGATATCTTTATTTGATGGCAAATCATTAAAGGATTGGAAAATCAATGAAAACCCTGCCACCTTCAATGTCGCAGATGGAGCGATTGTAGTGAATGGCGAGAGAGCCCATATGTTTTATGACGGTCCTGTTAAAGAGCACAATTTTAAGAATTTTGAATTCAAGATTCAGATCATGACCACTCCCGGCTCCAACTCCGGAATCTATATTCACACTGCCTTTCAGCCCGATGGCTGGCCGTCAAAAGGATATGAAATCCAGGTCAATAACAGCCACACCGATTGGCGCAGGACGGGCAGTGTCTACGGAGTTCAGGATGTAAAGATTGCTCCGGCCAAAGACAATGAATGGTTTACCGAACTCATTATCGTGAACAAAAACAGAGTTACGGTTAAAGTTAATGGAGAAACGATCAATGATTATACGGCAGGGGAGGGAAGCAAACTCTCCAGCGGTACCTTTGCACTTCAGGGACATGATCCCAAGAGCAAGGTTTTTTATAAAGATATCATGGTAAAACCACTCCCGGATTAATCTAAAAATTAAATTTTAACATTCTGTTGATCTATGTTTTGAGTGCACACTCACTTCAGAATTCATTATTCTTCGTTCAATATTCAGAATTTGAATATTGAATGAGGAATTTTGAATATTGAAGTAGAGTCCCCGCAAGGACGAAATATCGGTAAACAATATTGTGAGGTAGGCTGGTGACTAATAAGTACCAGGTCAAAAAAATTGGCCAACTATTCTTTTGATCTCTCCGCCTACTTTGCGCCTCCGTGCCTCTGCGGTTTTAAGATTGGTGAGTAGTAACTGAACTATAGTCCACCCTCAATTTTAGATCTTAAATTTTAAGTTAGATGCCCGTGCCTGAGCTCTGAGTGCCAGCTCCGTCGCCAAAAAACAATGCTGTTGCGACATCGCCGTTTCGGTCCGGTTAAGGATGTCATTCGTGAGCCGTTCACCGTAAAGCAGGGGCTCTTTGCTGCAATCGAAATAACGGGTTTCTTTCTGATCGACCAGAAAAAGGTGACTACCTCCTTCGCGCCCGCCGATATCCACAGTCTGCCGCAGTTCCATAAACCCTTCGGTACCGAGAATCGTCAATCGCTCATCGCCCCAGGTGGTGAGTCCATCCGGTGTAAGCCAGTCGACGCGAAAGTATCCCGTTCCTCCATCACCGCGCAATGTTGCATCGCCAAAATCCTGAAGTCCGGGATAGGATGCGTGATGAACATTTCCTGCCTGAGAGGCAACTACCTCTGCCTGGGTAGAACCTGTGAAAACCAGGAAATGATCGCACTGGTGCGAGCCAATGTCGCAGATAATACCGCCATAGCGATTGCGGTCGAAGAACCATTCCGGGCGCGATTTCAGATTCAGACGGTGGGGCCCGAGACCGATCGTTTGAATGACTTTTCCAATGGCACCCCCTTTAACCAG
>DATHFS010000427.1:0-2288 GCA_035317975.1 Cyclobacteriaceae bacterium
GCAAGGTGCAAAATATACTATTCCACCTTATACTTTGCGCTCTTTGCGCTTTGCTTTGCGGTTTTTGCGTGAACCTGTATTTCTATCTACTCCGATCACCTTAATCTGAAGGGTAGTTTTAGTACTTTAGCGGGTCGTTCCTTATGCGATTAAAACACTTTAATATTGAATTGGGCGCTCAGATTTTTCTGGCCTGTTCTGACCCTTCCCGGCTGCGCATCCTTAACCTGATCATGATGAACGGAGAAATGTGCATCACCGACCTGGAACACATTCTCGAATTTACCCAAACTAAAACCTCCCGGCACCTTATCTACCTGAAGAATTCCGGCATCCTGACCACGCGAAAATTCAACCAGTGGGTATTCTACCAGATAAAGGACGAAGTTTTTGACATCGTCAAACAAATTTTGCAATTCTTACGAAGGGACGCTGTCTTTCAAAACGATCAGCAAATCTTTCAAACCCTCTTTACCAACCGTGAATTAGCCCTGAACAAACTAAAAATGAGCCCCCTCAATCAATCCTAACCCGGTCATGTCGCGCTATCGATGTGTTTTTTTCGACCTTGATCATACATTATGGGACTACGACAGCAATTGCGCTGCAACACTTCAGGAACTTTATCACCGCTACGGTCTGGAAAACAGAGGTGTGACCTCTTTTCCAGAGTTTCTACAAACTTTTTTTAGAGTAAACAACGCTCTGTGGGATGACTATGATCGCGGTCATATTCACCGCGATGTCATTCGCTTAGAGCGATTTCACCGTGTGTTGAAAGAAGCGGGCATTGACGACTATGAAATGTCCCTCCGGTTGTCACACGACTATCTTTCAGAATCGCCGAGGGGCAAGAACCTTATGCCACAGGCAATCGAAACGCTGGACTATCTTGTGAGCACCTATCCCCTGTACATCATAACGAATGGCTTCGACGAAATCCAATCGACAAAACTGGCCTCTTCCGGCATACATACGTATTTTAAAAAAGTCATCACCTCCGAACAAGCCGGACACAAAAAACCGCAGCGGGAGATCTTTGATTATGCTTTGAAACAGGACGGCTATTTATCCCACCAGGCCATTATGATCGGAGATAATCTCCTCACGGATATGGCAGGAGCGCGCAATGCAGAAGTGGACCAGGTGTTTTTCAATCCGAATAAAGTCAGGCACGAGGAAGCGGTGACGTATGAAATCAGTCGTTTGGCAGAACTGAGAGATATACTATAAACGTTGGGATTTGGAGTGTGCTGTGATTGGAACACATAGACACATAGGAACATAGGCAGATAGGAATTTTGGAACGGCAACGGGCTTTAACTCTCTTTTGTTCCCATGTGTCTCCTATATTTGCGGAGTAGGCCCACCTGGACATAACTGCCAAATTTAAGCATCCAAATCCTATGTGCCTATGTATCTATGTTTCTATGTGTTCAAACATCGGTAAAAACTAAATCCAATGTACCCTAGTCGACTGTGTTCCAATCAACGGTAAAAAATAGCTTAACTTTGTCACCTATTTAATAGTCCGCAATATGCCAAAAGGATTCTATACTGTTCCTCATCCCCGGAACGAAACCGTCTTATCGTATGGCCCGGGATCCAAAGAGCGGGCAGCGCTGAAAAAAGCAATTGAAGAGGCGCGTTCTATGGTCCTGGATATCCCCATGTACATCGGAGGTGAAGAAGTTCGCAGCGGAAATAAGAAAGACCTTCGCCCACCACATGATCACAAACATATTCTGGGACATTTTCACGCGGGGGACAAGAGTCATGTAGAGCAAGCCATCAATGCCGCCATGGCCGCCAAGGATCTTTGGGCCAACCTGAGTTGGGAGCACCGGGCAAGCATCTTTCTGAAGGCGGCTGATCTTTTGGCTGGTCCGTACCGGTACAAGATAAACGCCGCCACGATGTTGGGGCAATCCAAAAATGCTTACCAGGCCGAGATCGACTCGGCTTGTGAGTTGATTGATTTCCTCCGCTTCAATGTTTATTTCATGAGCGAAATCTATCGCGATCAGCCGGAATCTTCTCCAGGAGTTTGGAACCGGATCGAGTACCGGCCGCTGGAAGGATTCGTGTTCGCCCTCACCCCCTTCAACTTTACAGCGATCTCAGGCAATCTGCCGACGAGTGCAGCAATGATGGGCAACACCGTCGTGTGGAAGCCGGCCAATTCACAGATTTACGCCGCACAGGTAATCATGCACGTATTGAAGGAAGCCGGGCTCCCGGACGGTGTGATCAACCTGGTCTATGTGAGTGGTCCGGATGCCGGAGAA
>DATHFS010000428.1:0-2897 GCA_035317975.1 Cyclobacteriaceae bacterium
ATCCGCTCCAGGTGTTTGGCGCGCAAGGGACGTATAGTGCCCGGTTGACGGTAACGGGTAATAATAATTGTGTTGCCCAAATGACACAAATGATCAGTGTCCCGGTTGTGCAAAGCCCCGCCTTCACAGCACAGGGCACCTGCGCCACCAAACCTGCCGTTTTTCTGGACACTACTCCGTTCAGCTCCGATCCGGTAACCTCGGTCTCATGGAACTTTGGCGGGCAAGGATCCGGTACCGGTTCTCCCGCACAGTTCACGTTTCCGGCGACCGGAAATTTTTCTGTAAAAATGGATGCCCTTGTTCAGTCGGGTTGCATTTACTCGGTGACGAAGACCATTGCTGTTGTCAGTCCTCCGGTTGCAGGGTTCACGACTTCCATCGATGCCGGACCGGTTCCGCTCCTTGTTCAATTCACAAACATATCGACGAATGCCGCAGGCTACGTTTGGCATTTCCATGATAATACCAACTCCACCAGCACCGTTCCTTCGCCTTCCTTTACCTTCAATGAACTGGGTGAATACATCGTCGACCTGGATGCAACCAGCGTGCAGGGATGCATCGATACGTTCAGTAAAATAATCAGTGCAGTAATTCCAAGGGTGGACGCCGGAGTGACCGGCCTCCAATTCATTCAAGACCCTGCATCAGGAGAATACCGGGCCCTGTTTGCTATCGGCAATGATGGGAATCTGCCATTAACGAATCCAACCATCCTGGTAGAGATTGCAGGGAAAGTCACCCTCAAAGAAAAGTTGAACCTTACGGTATTGCCATCGCAGAGCACATCCCAGATCCTGAATTTTTCATTGCTGCCCGGAGGCCTGGACTACCTTTGTTTGAGTGTGGAGGCAGACCAGGACGTGTCCGTCTACAATAATAAACAGTGTGTGGAGTTGACGAATGAAACAATAGCCTTTGCACCGTATCCAAATCCGGTAAACGGGGAATTGCACCTGGATTGGATTGCCGCCGATTCGGGAATTGCTAACATCACGATATTCAATAGCACGGGAGCCCAGGCATTTAATCGGTCCGTGCAGGCTCCGGCAGCCGGCTTGAATCAAATCAGGCTCGATGTTTCGAATCTGAGCCCTGGCCTGTACGTACTTGTTTTAAATTATTCGGGACAAAAGAAAACGTTCCGGTTTGCTATTCAATAGGAGATCAGAATCTTCTTCGTTCGGTATGGTTTGCGTAGAATTTTATTCTACTTTTAAGACGATTTACCTCCCATTTTAACCATTTATTGGATGAGAATAAAGCTAGACGGAACGGATCGCAAGATCTTAGAACTTCTGCAAACCAATTCGAATATCACCAATTCCCAGTTGGCCCAGGAGATCGGCCTTTCTCCCGCGCCTACCCTGGAACGGGTAAAGAAGCTGGAGAACTCCGAAGTCATAAAAAGTTATCATGCTGTCATTGATCCGGCGGCGGTGGGAATGGGCGTCACGACGTTTGTTTTTGTTTCACTCAAAGGACACAATAAAGACAACATCGAACGATTCATCAAGGCGATCAAAGAGATTGAAGAAGTGATCGAATGCCATCATGTGACCGGTCAGGCGGATTTTATACTTAAAATTGTTGCTCCCGATATTCCCGCATATCAAAAGCTGATGTTGGAGAAAGTCTCGAATATTGAAGTCGTGGACAATATGCAGTCTACGGTTATCTTGTCGACATTTAAAGACAGTAAAGTAATTCCTGTTCCCGCATGAGTGAAGTAACAGAAAAAGAGTTGATCCTCGATTCGGACCAGGTGCATCAGAAGATCAGACGCATCGCCTTTGAGATTTATGAAAATAATTTCAAGGAAAAGAGTATCGTTCTTGCCGGGATCGATGGTCAGGGGTATGCGTTGGCAAAATTACTTGCGAAAGAAATAGAGTCGGTTTCACCCTTGACGACGCTGGTGCTCAAGGTGAGTTTGGATAAACTGGCTCCTCTTCAGAGCGAGGTGAGTATCGATGGCGACATCAAAGAGTTGAAAAAGAAATGCGTCGTACTGACAGATGATGTTCTGAATACGGGACGTACCCTGGCCTATGGATTGAAACCTTTTTTGAATATCGAAGTTAAGAAAATTGAGATTGCCGTTTTGGTGAATCGAAGCCACACCACCTTTCCCCTTACTCCTACGTATACAGGATACCAGCTCTCCACGACCCTCACCGAACATGTGGAAGTGGTGTTAGGAAAGAAGTCAGCAGTTTATTTGCTTTAAGAATCAGCTCATCAACCCCTATCGCCGTGTCAGTCCATCAAAAACCAGAGGTTAAGAAAATCACTACCCATCGGTTACAGGAGATGAAGAACCGGGGTGAGAAGATTGCCATGCTCACCGCCTATGATTATAGTATGGCCAGGATCATCGACGGGGCGGGCATCGACGTTATCCTGGTAGGCGATTCGGCCTCCAATGTTATGGCGGGGAATGAGACTACCCTGCCGATCACCCTGGACCAAATGATCTACCATGCCACTTCGGTGGTCAAAGCGGTGAAGCGGGCGTTGGTTGTGGTCGATATCCCCTTCGGATACTACCAGGGGAGTTCCGGGGAGGCCTTGCGTTCTTCCATTCGCATTATGAAAGAATCCGGTGCGCACGCCGTGAAGCTGGAAGGAGGGATCGAGGTAAAGGAATCGGTGTTGAGGATCCTGAGTGCCGGAGTACCCGTAATGGGGCACCTGGGCTTAACCCCTCAATCCATCTACAAATTCGGAACCTATACGGTGCGGGCAAAAGAAGAGGAGGAGGCAAACAAACTTGTCGAGGACGCAAAGCTTCTCCAGGAATGCGGCTGCTTTGGTATTGTGCTGGAAAAAATTCCAGCCACGCTGGCCAAAAAAGTTTCGTCGATGTTAACGATACCGTTGATCGGGATAGG
>DATHFS010000429.1:0-2836 GCA_035317975.1 Cyclobacteriaceae bacterium
CGGCATTGGCCTAAGTTTGTCTCGCCAGATCATGCGCCGTCACGAAGGCTCGATTACGGTAAAATCGACGGTGGGGGAGGGGACGGAGTTTTTCCTACGGTTTTGAGGCAAGTTTCCCGCAGATCGCGCAGATGCACGCAGAAAAAGGGAAAGTTTTTCTAGATTTACAGCAATTATTAGGGCTCATATGCAGGAAATTCAAAAGAAGATCACCGATATACTCATTCAAAAATTTGGCATAGTCGAATCCGAGATCACCCCGGATGCCAATTTGGTAAAAGACCTGGGGATTGATTCCCTTGACTATGCAGAACTGGTAATGGACTTTGAGCAAACCTTTGACATCAAGATATCGGACGAAGATGCAGAGAAAATGCAAACCATTGGCCAGGCAGTAAAATACATCGACTCCAAACGCAAGAAATCCTAATTCTGCAATTTTCCCGCGGATCTCGCAGATCAACGCAGATAAATACAAAAGTTAATGTCCAGAAACAGAAGCAATTAGATCTATAAAATTTCTTAAATTCCGGAAGTACCAACGGTAGCTCGTTCTTGCCTGATGCGACTCTGAGTAGGCTATTGCTTTCTTTGTAGCGGATCTAAAAAGTCGACACCAACCCAGCCAAAATAAACTCTGCGAAAATCTGCGCGATCTGCGGGAACCCTGCCGAATAAATTCTGCGAAAATATGCGCAATCTGCGGGAACCCTGCCGAATAAATTCTGCGAAATCTGCGCAATCTGCGGGAAACCCTGCCGAGCTCATAGTTCGAAATGGTTACAAAAGCGCCTCATTTTTTCCGGTATGCCCGCCACAAAAGACTCACGCAAACTGAGTTGCAGCAACGGCGAATAGTACCATCCGTTTTTGGCGGCATCCCAAAATACAAGGAACTTATCGTACCCCGACAGCATGATATCCATGTCGTAAATTTCTTCACCTTCCTTGTCATATAAGCCGGTGAACTGTAATAAAATATGGTTTGATTTAAACAACTCCCCTTTGTTGCATTCAATACTATTCAGTCGCATCAACAAGTGCGATTCCGTATTCCAGGCCTTGAATTTTATCTTTCGGGGTTTGAACTCTTCCATAGTTTTAAAGTCATTTCCGTAGCTTTGTTCTCCTGTCGCCTTTCGATGAGCGAAAATAACAAGGTATTTTTCATAATCAATAAATATTCCGGCGCAAGCTATCGGCCGGAAGTGGAAGGCCGGATCATTACGGCCTGCGGCCAACTCAATCTGGAATGTTCAATTGAATTTACCAAGGAACGAGGACATGCCACCGAACTGGCCAGGCAAGCCGTCGAACAAGACTTCCGTACGATCTTCGCAGTCGGTGGGGATGGCACGGTAAACGAAGTTGCACAGGGAGTAGTCAACACCCCTGCAACAATGGGCATCTTGCCGAAGGGTTCCGGCAACGGGCTGGCCAGGCACCTCTGTATACCCATGAGTTTCATGAAATCGCTGGCGACACTTTCCTCTCGCCAAACCATTAAAATGGACACCGTTTTGGTCAACGGTCGCCTTTCCGTCAATATAGCGGGAATTGGCTTTGATGGACACGTAGCGGGCTTATTTGGCAAGGACGGAAAGAGGGGCCTGATCGGATATGCCAGGCTTGTGATCAAAGAATTTCGAAGCTTCAAGGAATTTCCGGTTATTATGAAAGTCGACGGCCAACCCGTGCCCCGGAGCGCATTTATGGTTGCCTTTGCTAATTCCTCGCAATTTGGCAACAATGCCAGGGTAGCGCCTCACGCTTCAGTATGTGACCAACAGATCGATGTTTGCGTTATTAAAAAGGTGCCGTTTGCGAGGGTCTTTGGGTTTGCGCAAAAAATGTTTAACGGCACACTGGACCGTTCGGCATTTGTTGAAATCATACAAGCCGGGAAAATTGAATTACACTTTGACAGGCCTATGCCGTACCACATCGACGGCGAAGCGATGGAACCGGAAAGCCGGTTTTTAATCGAAGTTCAACCTAAGTCGTTGAGAATGCTCGTGCCGGAAGGGGTGAATAACCAGGTCTGAGGAAATTATTGCCTACTGCCTATTGCCTACTGGCTATTGGTGTCGTTCGAATCAGAGAGTTACTCTTAATTTGGCTGAAAATTATTGCCTACTGCCCATTGCCTACTGCCTACTTGTTACTCCTACGCTGCCTTCAGGGTAAACGAGAAGACAGACCCCTTACCCAATTCACTTGCCACACTCAAGCTCCCTCCGTTGTTCTCGACAAACTCCTGGCAAAGCATTAGTCCGATCCCTGCCCCTCGCTCGTGATGGGTTCCTTTAGTGGAAGGAACTTTTTCCTTCAGGAGCAGGCTTCGCAGCTGGTCAGGCTCTATTCCAACACCGGTATCCGCTACCTGAATCTTGACGAAGGAACCCTCATCCTGGCAAGAGATTTTGACTACACCGTCCGGCCGGCTGAACTTGATAGCATTATTGATCAGGTTTCGAAGCACCACGCGGGTGTGGTCTTCGTCGGCCAGCGCCAGGAGGTCAGAAATTTCATTCTCCAATCTTACATTTTTTGCTTTCGCCAATTCACTGTACAAAGCAACATGTTCTTCGACCATCGCCTGCAAATTGATCTTTACAGGATTAGTTTGAATGCCCTGCAGTTGTGCAAGCGACCAATGCAGCAGGTTTTCCAGCGTCGTCGAGACAGAATCAAGATTGGATTTCAACGCTGTGGCAATTGAAGCAAATTGTTGCTGGCTGATGTTTCGGTTTTCTACCAGTTCGAGCATTCCCTTGAGCCTGTTGAGGGGACCCCGGAAATCATGACCAATAATAGAAAACAGTTTGTCTTTTGT
>DATHFS010000430.1:0-2421 GCA_035317975.1 Cyclobacteriaceae bacterium
ACTGGATTTTTTAAAAGACGAGAAACACTACGTTATTATTGATGTCTCCAACGTCAGAGAGATCACCCTTGAAGCAAAAGAGTACATGCAACGGCCAGATCCAGGTCAGAAAAATATCCTGGGCGCTGCATTTGTCGGCACGAATCCCCTATCCGTGCTTTTTGCGAATATCTTTGTAAAAACGAGGAAGACATTTCAGGCAAAATTCTTCTCAAACAAGGTCGATGCCTTTGATTGGATCATCGAGCAAAGGCGGAAAAACAAGTAGGAAAAATTTCATAGTCAATTAGGAGAGGATAATTTTTAGGATGGAAGCCGTGGATATTCAAACTGAAACAACACAAGTTAAAACACAGATTCTAAGCAAGTTATTAGAATTGAGCGAGTCCATGCTGCACGGCGATTATTCAACGCGTGTGCTCACTGACTTTGATGACGAGATCATTACCAAAATCGCTGGCAACCTGAACCGCTTTGCTGATAACGTACAACTCAACGGGATCGGTGGCGATTATAACCAGGAGCAGACCATTGACAAGTTCATTGAAATCATCAGCTCATTTGCAAACCTTGATTTTAAACAAAAACTGTCGATATCCGAAAACGGGACGATCATGGACGCCATCGCGACGGGTATCAATATTCTCGGAGACGAACTAGAACAAAGTACAGCTTCCAAAAAGGAATTGGAGATCGAAAGAAACCGCTTGCACGAAGCCCAGGCCATAGCAAAAGTGGGAAGCTGGGAACTGGACTCGCCATCGTTTAATTTACGATGGTCAGATGAAGCCTACCGGATATTTGAATTGGAAAAACTGCCTGCCCACCTTCTTTTTGAAGCCTGCCATAAAAGGGTTCACCCCGAGGACCAGGGCATGGTCAACCTGGTTTACAGGAATGCACTCGAAAAAGGCGAAGGCTTAATGATTGAACACAGGCTAATCTGTGAAGACGGATCCATAAAAAATCTTCTTTGCATCGGTGAGGCAGTAAAAGATGACAAAGGTACCTGCCTTGGATTGAAAGGAACGATGCAGGATATCACGGAACGCAAGCTGATCGAAGAGAAGCTTAAGAAAGCGAAGGAATATGCGGAAGAGGCTAACAGTGCCAAGAGCCTGTTTCTCGCCAACATGAGCCATGAGATCCGTACGCCGCTCAATGGTATACTTGGTCTGACCGCGATTATGTTGGGCGAAAAGACAACCGAGGCGCACCGGAAATACCTTGAGATCATCGGAAGCTCGGGACAAAACCTGACCCTATTGATCAATGACATTCTTGATTTCAGCAAAATAGAAAGTGGAAAACTGCAACTGGAAAATCTGACCTTTAACTTTAATGAGGTGATATCGGCCAACATCAACCGGTATCAATTCCTGGCTAAACAAAAAGGACTCACCTTATCCTGTCACATCGATGACGCCATACCCAAAGAAGTAATCGGAGATACTACCCGCATTTCACAGATCCTGACCAACCTGATCGGCAATGCCATTAAATTCACATTTAAAGGAAGTGTTGAAGTAGCGTTTTCACTCCTTGAAAATAAAAATGGGCAGGTAGTTTTACAGGGCGTTGTAAAAGACACCGGTATCGGTATTCCAAAAGAAAAGGAAAACGCGATCTTTCAGAGTTTCACGCAGGCAGATGAAGCCGTAACGCGTAAGTACGGTGGCACCGGTCTGGGATTGAGCATAGTAAAAAGTCTGTTGGTGCAAATGAAGGGCGGTATTCGGGTAGAAAGCCCTGCTGACCCGGTTTTGAATACCGGATCAGCGTTTACGTTCACCCTGCAGCTTGGATTGCCCGCCCCGCAACTAGGGCTGGTCACCCCGCCCCGTGCAGACCGGCTAAACCTCACGTTTAAGAAATCGCTCCATTTTCTGATCGTGGATGACAATGCTGTCAATTTACTGGTAGCCCGAAAGATGGTGCAAAAATTCGGGGCCAAAGTGACGACAGCAAAAAGCGGGATGGAGGCGATCAACCTGGCAAAGTCAACCGAGTTTGATATGGTGTTGATGGACATCCAGATGCCGGAGGTCGATGGACATGAAGCCACCCGGGTACTGAGAAAATTAAACTACGCCAAACCGATTGTAGCGTTGTCGGCCAATGCCTATACGGATGATATTCAGAACAGCCTTAATTGCGGCATGAACGATCACTTACAGAAACCGTATACGGAGGAAAAATTATTTCAAATGCTCACCCGGTTCGTTGAGTAGCTGGAGTCATGAGTGCTTAGTCCGTAGTGCGTTCCAACTAATTGATTCTACAGCCCTTTCTCAAAAATAAGGGTCGGAAGGTGGACTGAATTCCTTATTATTTGTGCAAATAGATAATTGGTTGGTCGCTATCCCTGGTTCCAGCCTGCCGCCTATCCAATTAAATTGGTGACAACCTCTTCCAAGCCCC